>JAEETC010000123.1 GCA_016286585.1 Prevotella sp.
GAGGTGGTGACGGCGGTCACACCGGTGGCACGACCCTGCAAGCTCTGGTCAAGCGATGTGATGACCGACCCCTTCAGAGCCTGTTCGCTGATAGATGACGACGAACCCGAGAGGTCGCTCTTCTTCATCGTACCATAGCCAACCACCACCACTTCGTCCAACAGCTGCTTGTCTTCTTCCAGCGTGATGTTGTAGACGGCCTGGCTGGCGGTAATCTTCACCTCCTTCGTGGTGTAGCCGATGTAGGTGATGACTAAGGTCTGCCCGGGATTGGCATTCAGCGAGAAGTTACCGTCGAAGTCGGTGGCTACACCGTTCGACGTCCCTTTCACTACTACACTGGCTCCGATGACGGGGCCCATGGCATCGGTCACAGTACCTGTGATCTTCTTTGCCTGCTGCGTCTCCTGCACGGATTCCACAGCGTGCACCTTCGACGAGTATCCTGTTCCTAGGAGGAGCATGACACCCATGAATAGCGCAGTCTTTCTAAGCGTTTGATTCATACTTAAATAATAATATGTATAATTAATTGGTAGTTATATCGAGCTTATTGTAGTTAAAGCGTTTGCAAAGGTATAGCTTTTTTTTAAGATCCTATTATTTTATTATGCTAAAGTTTGACACTTTTTTGCCAAAGGGCCGTTTTTTAACAAAAATTTCTAATTATTCGATCATAATCATCCCATTTGATAACGAAATGAGAAAAATGTTGTATTTTTGCAACGGATTATTGATTATACCTTATCATCAGGCAACATGGAGACAAAGGTGATTCACGAGATTACGCCATTGGGTGTACACGATTTCATGTATGTGGCCGACCGCCACAAACAGGTGATGGACTATCCCATCCACCATCACGATGTGCTGGAGCTGAACTTCGTGGAGAACGCTGCCGGCTGCCGTCGCGTGGTGGGCGACTCGAGCGAGGTGATCGACGACATCGACCTGGTGCTGATCACCAGTCCCGACTTGGAACATGTCTGGGAACAGCATGAGTGCCGTAGTGACGATATCCACGAGGTGACCGTGCAGTTCAAGATCGACTTTGAGAGTGAGAACACCCCTTGGCAGACCAATCCTTTCAAGAGCATCTATAAGATGATGGAGCGCGCCAAGCAGGGATTGGCTTTCTCGAGGCCGGCCATCATGACGGTCTATCATCGTCTGACGCGGCTGTCTGTCATCGAGGAGAGCTTCGTGATGGCCCAGGAGTTGTTGTACATCCTCTATGAACTGTCGAAATTCGACGATGCCCACGAACTGTCGTCGTCATCCTACGCGAAGGTCAACCTGGAGAGTGAGAGTCGCCGTGTGCTGAAGGTCAAGAACTTCATCGACCAGCATTATAAGGATGATATCCGCCTGGAACAGTTGGCCGATCTGATTGGTATGACCCCTACGGCCTTCAGTCGCTACTTCAAGCACCGCACGGGTAAGAATCTCTCGGAGTATATCCTGGACATCCGTCTGGGCTATGCCGCGAGGCGGCTTGTCGACACTACCGACACGGTGGCGGAGATCTGCTATTGCTGCGGCTTCAATACGCTGAGCAACTTCAACCGCCAGTTCCGCAAGCGCAAGGGGTGTAATCCTACCGAGTTCCGCGAGAAATACTGCAAGACGAAGGTCATTATTTAGACGAAGAGGGCTAAAGTGTCATAGATGGCTAAGATAGTGACAGACGGATTGCTGGATACTATCTACCTTTGCAGCCAAAAAAGATGAAACCCTACAAATTCCAGCCATATTTGAAGACCACCATCTGGGGAGGTTACCAGATCGCACCGTTCAAGGGCATCTATACCGCACAGCCTAACATCGGCGAGAGTTGGGAGATCAGCGGTGTGCCCGGTCATGAGAGCGTCGCCGTCAATCGCGGACTGGTGGACGACGTCGACGAGGGACTGACGCTGACCGAACTCATCGACAAGTACAAAGGTCTCTTGATCGGTAATAAGGTGTATAAGAAGTTCGGCAACAAGTTCCCGTTGCTGGTGAAGTTCATCGACTCGCGCCAGGACCTGAGCGTACAGGTACATCCTGACGACAAGCTGGCGATGAAGCGTCACGGCTGTGCCGGAAAGACAGAGATGTGGTATGTCATCAAGAGCGACGTGGGCTCGAAGATCTATGCTGGTCTTAAGAAGAGCATCACCCCTGAAGAGTATGAGCGGCTTGCTACGGCTGAACCCGTCAACGGCCATTCGCCCATGCAGGATGTCATCGCCACCCATGAGGCCCACGAAGGCGACCTCTATTTCCTACCTGCAGGGCGGCTGCACGCCATTGGCGCAGGAAACTTCCTGGCAGAGATCCAGCAGACCAGCGACATCACCTACCGCGTCTATGACTTCGGACGCAAGGATGCCCACGGCAATCCGCGGGAGCTGCACATCGAGCAGGCCAAGGAGGCCATCGACTATCAGGTATGGCCGGAGTACCGCACATCGTATGACTCGACGAAGCCCACAAGCCAGCTCATCAACTGCCCTTATTTTGTGGTGCACCGTGTCGTCGTCCAAGTGGCGCAGCAGGTCGATTTCCACTGCGACTCGTTCGTCATCGTGATGTGTCTCTGGGGCGAGGCCAACATCAATGGCATCCACATTAGCCAAGGTGAGACCATCCTCGTGCCTGCCTGTGAGAATGTGCTTTACATCTTTGGAAACGCCACTTTCCTCACTGCTACCATGTAACTACACCATCGCCGATCAGTGGATTGCTGCCAAGACTAAGAACATGTAGTGCGAGGAACCGCCGCCGAGTACGTATTCCGTCTGCTGCCAGAGGAAGGGGAACTCGAGTAGTTCGGGGAAGTCGGGGCGGATGAGCGCCGTACCCGACACCACACCGCCTGGAATATAGCTCCAGTCAGCACGGTTCAGACCGTAGGCAACGGTGGCAGAACGGGCACCAACGCCAGAGGCGAAGGAAGCCGTATTGCTGCCGGGGTGACAGCCGAGTACGAAGTCCAATGCATGATAAACCGTCTCCTTCTGGAAGATATCGGGATAGGCACTGGCCAGGAAATAGTATTCGAATCCGAAACGCTGGATATCCCAGCCTGCACCCCAGATGCTGGGCCGATAAGGCACACCGTAGGGCGTCTCGGCCGACTGTTTGTCGAGCTGAGTCTTGTAGTTCGCAAGGGCTGTGCGGAAGGCTGCGACGAACTGTCGGCTCCGCTTGTCTTTCTTCGATTCGAGTTGTTTGGCGATACGAGCCGTAAACCAACCAGTACGGGCAATACTGTTGGTGATGAGCTGCTGCTGGCTGAGGATAAAGTCGAGATATTCCTGATTATTTGTTGCAAGGTATAGTTCTACGGCAACCTGTAGCTTGGCTCCCACTAAGAAACCGCTTACCTCCGTTTTTTGATAGATCTCTTGAGCGATGTCGAGACATTCCTGACTCAGCGCATCGTTAAATCCGCGCAACACACGGGCGGCACCAGCCAACTGGGCTGCTGTCGACAGGGCGCGCATGGGATTGTTCTCCGTAAAGATCCAGCGGTCGTCGCTGTTGCCTGCCACACCGTCGGTCATCGCAGCAGCATCGCCGAGCATGGCATATTGGCGCAGCGAATTACAGATGATACCGCGATAGAGCCGCCCTAATGCCTGATACGAACGCACTACGGTGAGTGCCCCGTTTTCTACCTGCTGCAGAATATCGTTCTTGCCGTCGGGCTCGTGTATCTCCACACGATGACGTTGTTGGTCGATGGCTGTCACATCGATATCAGGATGGAACTGCTCGTAGGCCAACGCGAGGATATAGGCCTCGCCAGCCTGAGACTCCACACGCAGGTCGAAGTCGCCCGCATCGTGCCAGCCGCCGACATTTACACCAGGCACCTTGGCGCCCTCGGCATATTTCGAGAGTCCCGGCTGCTGCACGTAGCCGTCGATATGGTTGCCCACGCGAGCCATCAAAGCATCATCCGTATGGCAGGCATCGTGCCAAATGCGATACTTTTCGCTGACCCTTACATGACACATCTGTACGGGCAGGAAGTACTCGATGACGGGCTGCCAAACACCCCGGTCATAGACGTCGTCGGCAATGCGGAAGACACTCGAATGTGCAGAGGCATAGCGCAACTGATAGAAACCTGCCTCAGTGATATCGCTAAGGTCGGCCGTCAGATAGCGATAGCGCAGGAAATTGCCCCACACTTTGGGCTGGATGGTACGTACCACAGTCTCGCCCTCAGCATCGATTCGAACCACTTGCAGAGGCTCGACACTATTGTCGCGCTTATCGGTTTCTATCACGATGCGCTTCTGCTGGCGGGTCTGATAGCCTATCTGCGAAGTCTGGATCACAGGTTGGTAGCGCCACTGATGATCCACCTCGGGAGTGATCAGCCATCTTACAGCCCCCTTTGTAGCACCCTTTGCAATCTCGCTTCGCAGCACAAACCAGCCGTTGTTGTGGTTCATGCGACCGTCGTAGAGCTTCAGTTGCCCCGTCAGCGACTCAATGGTCAACTTCTGGTTCTTATCGTCTGGACGCGAGGTAAATCTGCTACCTACGGCGTATGGTTCAGCTATGATGTCGTCGGCCCGGAGGGGACTATATCCCTCCCCGTCCAACTGCGCCAGATTGGCCTTCAGTCCACGACCTGCAAAGTAGTCACCGTCATGACCGCGATTTGTGTCTACCTGCAGCAATGGTGCATTGGGTTGCTGTGGATAGATGCCGCCCTGCCGGTCCATCACCCACGGCTTGCCAAACAGGTAACCCGGGTAGAACTCCAGATTGAATCCCACTTTGCCCAACAGGAAGTCGGGCACGGGCGTATCCAGGTCGACGGTGACGAGGATGCCCTTCCCCTGCGGCTCCACAGTGACAGTGTAGTTGACGTGCCAGTCGGGATAGACCATCGGGTTAAAGCCCGTCAGATGGCGCGACGAGTCCGGATAGCAGAGTGTAGTTGTAATGCGGTTATCCTCGACCTTCCTGCTCAGTTGCTTGGGAACGGGTTGCCACTGGCCTGGCGTCGCCTCTAATCGGATATCACCGTTGGTAGCGATACGCAGTCCGTTCATGATTACACACACACCACCCTGATGCCCCTCAGGATAGAAGTCGCTGAACGCCATCACGTCCGTTCCGCCGGCATTGAAATAGCCTGCATCGTTCAGCCGGAAAGTCTGCGCAGAGACTGTGACGCTTGCCATGATGATGGCCATCAAAAGTTTTCTCATAGCTGATGTTGTTTAGTTGAGGGTTGTTTCTGTTATCAATGGCAGATGGTCTGACGAGCCACCTACTAGGATGGTGATGCGGCCGGGCTCCAGCATCCATGTTTGGGCAGATGCATCCCAATGACAGAGATCAGTCCGGCGCACAGGAATAGTAATGGTCTTTTTTTCACCGGCCTTCAAAGCTACTCGCTGGAAGCCCTTAAGCTCTTTGATCGGACGCTCTATGCGCGACGAGGGACGTGACACATACACCTGTGCCACCTCTTCGGCATCTACAGTCGAATGGTTGCTGAGCTCAAACCGCACGTTGAATCCTTCGGCGGTGGGCTGTACCTCCAGGTCGCTATATTGGAATGTGGCGTAGGAGAGACCGAATCCGAAGGGATAGGCCACGGGTGCTTGCTTCGCGTCGTACCAGCGATAACCTACCAGACTCTCTTCTGCGTAGTTGGCGATGAGTTGTTGGTTACGGTCATTGCTGCGGTTGCGGGTGATGTCGACAAAGATGTCGCCCTGGTTGTTGTTCTGGATATTCTGCGGATAGCTGCCTGTGGCGTAGGCAGGCACATCGTCCAACCGTTTTGGCCATGTCATAGGCAGCTTACCCGACGGTGAGATCTTTCCGGTGAGCACCTCGGCCAATGCCTGACTGCCCATAGAGCCGTTAAACCATGATACCAATAATGCAGCCGATACCTCATTGACAGTACTGATATCTACAGGCCCGCCGGCAACGACGACGGTCACCAGCCGATTGTTGGCCTTAGCGAGGGCAACAGCCAGCTCATCCTGTCCTGAGGGTAGGGTGATGCTCTTACGGTCGGATCCCTCTGTCTCTACCTCACGGTTGTCACCAGCGAAGAAGATGACCAAGTCGGCCCCCTTTGCTGCCTTCACGGCCTGAGCCATGAGCTTTCGGTCGGCCGACTGCTGAGGGCTCAGTCGTTTGTTGCGCCCCTCGCGGTCGAAACTCTTGTAGCCTGGTGCGTAGGTGATCTTCACACGATTGCCGACAGCAGCCTGTAAACCTTCAAGAGGTGTAATCTCGCAACGGGTCTTTACCCCGGCTCCCACACCACCCAGGGCCATCTTTGCGACGGCATTCTCACCGATGACGGCGATATGTTTCACACGCTTTGTGTCGATTGGCAACAGCCCATTCTTCAGCAACACAATCGAGCGACGTGCCACCTCTAAAGCTGTAGTCATCTCCTCGGGATTGCCTACGGGCTGGCTATTGGCCATCTCTTTGGCCACAGGCTTTACCGTCAGACGAACGCGCAGAATCTCACGCACCCGCTGGTCGATAACAACCTCACTTACCTTTCCTGCCTTCACGGAGTCGAGCAGTGCCTGACCCATAAAACGGCTACCAGGCATCTCTACGTTCATGCCCGCTGTGACGGCATCGACGGTGGAGTGTACACCGCCCCAGTCGCTGATCACCATGCCAGGGAATCCCCATTGCTGTCGCAGGACGGTGGTCAGCAGATGTTCATTCTCCGAGCACCAGCGCCCGTTCACCTTATTATAGGCAGCCATCACGCCCCAGGCATCAGCCTCACGGACAGCCATTTCAAATGGCCGCAGATAGATCTCGTGCATGGCCCGGTCAGAGATTCTGACATCCACAAAGCCGCGATAGTCCTCCTGATTGTTCAGGGCGTAGTGTTTCAGACAGACGGCTGTTCCATCGTCCTGAGCGCCTCGGGTATAGGCCACCGCCAACATACCACTAAGCAGCGGATCTTCACTCAGATATTCATAGGTGCGTCCACCGGTGGGGATGCGCTGGATGTTGATGGCCGGACCCAGTATCATGTCCTTACCCCGCAGACGTGCCTCGCGGCTCATGCTCCGTCCGTAAGCATAGGCCCACTCCGTACTCCATGTTGCAGCCAGTGCCGAGCCTGTGGGAAAAAAGGTGGCCGAGTCAGTCGTCAGATGGGCGGAGTTCCACGAGTGGGGTTCCATTTCCTCGCGGATACCAAAAGGCCCGTCGGCATATTCCACATCGGCGATGCCGAGTCGTGGGATGCCTGCCGAGGAGAACATGTTCTTACCATGCAGCATATCGATCTTCTCTTCGAGCGTCATCTGCCTGATGATGTTGTCAATCTCTGTCTCATGTCCGAGCAATTGACTCGGATACATCTGTGCCTGTGCGGTGACGGATGAAACGACCCAAGCCGCCACGGCTAATAATTGAAAAGTCTTCTTTACCATATATTATTTTTTGTTTTTGTTGTTGTACCGTATCATCGATGCAAAAATAAACAAAAATATGCATAATGAATGGAGAAAGGTGTATTATTTCATGATGCTATATTTTTTTTAACTTTTAAATATAGAAGTACAGATGGTGATAATTACGGAATTATCCTTATCTTTGCAGCGAAAATATGAAAAGATGATTCAGTAACCCCAAAACTAAACGAAAAATGAAAATGAAGAAAGTCATGATTGTGGGTGCCTTGGCAGCACTGGTGGCCTTTACTGGCTGTAATGAGAAAAAAGAAGTGTCGAAGGGCGCCGTTTCTTTCGATGAAGTACTGACCACAAGACGAAGCGTCCGCAGCTACGATGCCTCGAAGAAGATCTCAGAGGCTGAGGTCCGTGAACTTCTGACGGCTACACAAGAGGCACCCTCGTGGGCCAATCAGCAGCCGACAAAGTATTACGTGGCTATCAGCGACGAGAAGTTGGCCGCCGTTCAGGATATGGTGGGAGGTAATAAGGAACGCGTCAAGGAAGCTCCTGTTCTGATAGTCTCCACGTTCGAGAGAGGCAAGTCGGGCTTCTTCCAGGGCAACCAGACAAATGAGGTGGGCGACGGATGGGGTGCCTACGACAATGGCCTGAGTAACTGCTATCTGATTCTGAAGGCCCGCGCTATGGGCTTCGACACGCTCATCATGGGAATGCGCGACGCAGACGAACTCCGTAAGCTCTTCGATATCCCTGAAAACGAGACGATTATGGCAGTCATCTCTCTGGGCTATAGGGCAGGGGAACCTAACCGTCCAGAGCGCAGACCATTGGACGATATCGTTAAGTTCTTCTAACGAACCGGTTAAGAACCAACTTCATTCATAGGCTTGCCGTCTATGAAAGCCTGCACGTTCCTGATGGCTACATCGATCAGACGAGTGCGGGCTTCTTTTGTGGCCCATGCAATATGTGGCGTGATATAAGCATTCTTGCATGGCAGGAGAGGATTATCGGCTTTTGGCGGTTCCTCGCTCAGAACGTCAGCACAATAGGCCCTCAGCCGATGGGCTTTTAATGCATCTGCAACATCCTGATCATTGACCAAGGGGCCACGACCTGTGTTGATGAGAATGGCCGACGGCTTCATCATCTGAAGCGTCTGACTGTTCATCAGATGGTGGGTGCCAGGAATCAGCGGACAATGCAGGCTCACAACGTCGCTCTCCTTCAGCAACTCGTCCATCGTCCGTTTTTCAATGCCCGATGGCAGTTCTTCGGCAGCCTTGCTCGTATAGGCCAATACCTTCATGCCGAAAGCCTGGGCGATGGCTGCTACCCGTCGTCCGATATTCCCAAGTCCAACGATGCCGAAGGTCTTCCCGGCCAGCTCCGTCAACTGCGTGTCCCAATAGCAGAAGTCAGGGCTGGCCGTCCATTTCCCGTTACGATTGAGAATGGCATAATGATCTGTGTGGTTAGTGACGGTGAGCAGATGGGCAAACACCATCTGGGCCACGCTTTCCGTGCTGTAGGCCGGCACATTGGTCACGACGATACCGTGCGCTTTGGCTGTTTCCACGTCTACCACGTTATAGCCTGTTGCCAGCACACCGATATACTTCAGTTTAGGCAGCAGTTCTATTTCTTGTTTTCGTAGGCACACCTTGTTCGTCAGCACAATGTCCGCACCCTTTGCCCGTTCAACGGTTTCTTCAGGTCTTGTGCGGTCATACACCGTCAGTTCTCCTAATCCTTCCAAAGCCTCCCAAGAGAGGTCCCCCGGATTAGCAGTATAGCCGTCGAGTATCACTATTTTCATATAACCACAGCTCCGATAATAGTCTCGCCTGTCACCACTCCCTTATACTCGCGGATGGGATGACCTTCAATCTGTGGGGTTGTTGTTAGTATCATAATCGTTCTCTTTTAAATGTTTACATCTATTAGACGTATTTCAAAAGTGAAATGTTGCACTTTATCTGAAAAATAACAATTTTTATGCAATTATTTGATGAAATGTTTGGTGGAAGGGAGATATTCATCCTATTTGTGAGGTGGCTGTGACAGTTGTGACAGTTATTTTCGCGAAGAAAACAACTTTGAAATTATAATTATATACCTATATATATAATAGTATATAGTAGTATTGTTCAGGTGGGTGAATATTTAACTGTCACAACTGTCACAATTGTC
>JAEETC010000018.1 GCA_016286585.1 Prevotella sp.
CGCTGACGCGTCGTGTCCGTAAATGGACAGGCGCAGAGCGCCACGCCTAATGTTCAATGATCAAACCGTTGCTTGGATGGGCGACAGGAGGAAGTCCGTCAGCAGCCAGCCGTTATAAGCCAGCAGAAACAACGTCAATACCAGCACCACCACCCTCAGCCATCGTGCGCCATACGCCCTCAACAACGAGCCTGTGGCTATCGGCAGTACGAACAGGTAATGAGGTGACATGATCTGCACCTCGTTGATGCCAAAGCCAAGCACCAGATGGATGAACATGTCGAGGCCAAGCCACGACAGACAGAGCCAGAGGAAACGGCTTCTGCGCCCAAACCATACACCAGCCAGCGCCAGCAACACCACCAGTACCTCGACCACATAACTCAGCGTCCAGCGATAGGTTACAAACACAGGACGCCCCACGAGCGTGTCCTCCAGGAAATGATCACGATGGAACTGGATACCCTCACCTAACAGATTCTCATATAATGTCTTCCAACGTGAGGTCGTGATGTCCGTCCACTTCAGGTAGCCATGATCCTCCATCGGCTTGCCCGTCTTGGCCGCCTGGCGTCGCAGCACCACCTCGCGTCTTGCCTTCTTAGCCTCGTAACGCTCCTTCTCGTCAGGCGTCATTCTCGCCACCAGTTCTTCCTCAGCCTGGGCCTTGCGCACCTTCTGCTCAGCACGCGCCTGCTCTCTGGGCTGGACGAACACACGATGTTCCCATATCGCCACACCCCATAACAAAGCGGCAGGCAGCAGCACCGCCAACAGCAGATACTTGAGTCGGAAGAAAGCTCGACCATTGACGAAGAGGCCAGCCAGGAATATCTTTGCTCCGTTGCTCAGTGTGACACCTGCCGTGAGGAAAAAGAGCAATGCCGACTGCCACCAGCGGAACATCCGCCCTTTCTGTAGACAGCGACCAGAGATATAGAGCGTTGTCAGCAGTAGGAACATCGAGATGGTGAAATGGTCTGGCACAATCACAGACAAGAGGATATAGGCAAAGGAGAATCCGAAGGCTGTCAGCAATGTGGCGTCGCATCGTCCCAGTCCGATGACCTCGCGATGGATGCGATAAAGAAAGATATAGGAATAGAACGAACAGAATACCACGGGCAGTGCTACCACCAGCTGTACACAGTTGATACCCGTCAGGGCCGTCAGTCCCTCGTTCAGCAGCCACAGCGGCCACACCAGAAAGGCCAGCAGCGGATGGCGATGCACCTCAAAGAAGACATCCCAGTCTGTTACCGTCAAATATGTCAGTGGGTCATAGCCTGCCAGATGCAGTTCTCGCTCAAACACCCGCCAATAAGGTCCGAAACCAGGCTGCATCAGCAACTCGTGCATCCGCCATATCAGCAGTCCGTTCAGTGCGACAATCACCGCCAGCACTACTGCTGCCTGGATTCGTTCCTCAGGTTTCACCCTTGTTGCAATTTATGCTTGCAGAGGCCGCGGCTGGCGTTGTGGAGGATATCGTCGGCAATGATGGGAGCTGCTGCAGCGAGGTCGACGATACGGTAGGGCAGGTCGTTGAGGGTGATGAGACGAGCGGCAACAGGCATCTCTAAGATACCGTCGAAAGCCGACGGATTCTCCAACTTCTCACCAATCAGTGTGAGGTTGGTCTCCTCATAAAGCTCATAGGAGCGCACCAGCATCGAGTAGCTGCGGATGGTCTCACGGCCTTCGGCATCAATATACTGGCCTGTGAAGGTCTTGGGGAAGCGGTAGGTGTTGACACCACAGACCTCCTCGCAATGGTGGACGAAGGTGAAGCAGTCGGTATAGTGCAGGTTGATGAGCACGCTCTTTCCGTGACATCGTTCCAGATAGCCGAAGGGGGAGTCGTCGCCAAAGGAACTGACGTTCTGCATATCGCAGAGCAGCTGTTGATCCTTGCCTGCTACGGCAAAGGAGTAGAGCGGATGCTGTGTGCGACGGAAGGCAGGATGTCGCAGGGCGACGGTGCCCAGCGTACCTGTCTTGCAAGGTGTCTTGTGGTAGTCGAAGGCGACACCGTGACAGAAGTCCCAGTTGAAGGTGGGAATGAGCAGGGTGCCCTCCTCACCGAGGGTCTCAAGGATGGCATCGAGGAACTTGTCGCGGTCGAAGCGCTCACCGTTACGCATGCTGGTGAAGGTGAGCTGCATGATGTCTGACGAGAGCAGCAGGCTGTCACCCTTCTCCAATCCCCAGTGCTTGGGGAGGTCGAGATAACTAATGTACGCCATACTTCTCGAGGAGTGCTACGATGCTGTCGACGGAGCCGAAGTTCTCAGGAACGACATCCGTACCGTCAATGCGGAAGTTGAAAGTGATCTCCATGTTGGTGACAAGCGTCACGATGTCGTAGGAGTCAAGCATACCTGCTTCGATGAAGTCTTCATCGCCACAGAAGTCGTACTCAGGGCGGATAGTCTTCAGAATCTCAATTATTTTTTCTTTCATTTGTTTACCTCTTTTTTATAATATAGCCGGTCGATTTTCCCGTTAGTGTTGCGCTGCAACTGCTCCAGACGGTGGTAGACCGTTGGGATCATGTACTTGGGCAACACCTTGCCGATTTCCATGCGGAACTGCGGCACGGGAATCTCCTCGGGAGCCTCGTAGAAGAGAGTGATCTGTTTCTCCGTCTGATTGTAGACGATGCAGCCGTTCTTTACGAGTTTCAGCGTGTTGATGATGACGTGTTCAATCTCGCCCAGGTCAGTACGGTAGCCCATGTGCTTCACGATGTTGTCCTTGCGGCCCTTGAACATGATGAGGCCCTCGTCGTTCAGACAGACAATGTCGCCTGTGCGGTAGATCAGTTCGGGATAAGCCTTGTTCAGGGGGTTCTGCACGAAGGCAGCAGCAGTCTTCTCGGGGTTGTTGTAGTAACCCATCGCCAGCGACGTGCCTCTGACACAAAGTTCTCCCTCAACACCCGGCTCGCTGATGGCCTTGTCTTCATCGTCGAGGATGAGGATGTCGGTATTGCGGCAGGGATAGCCGATAGGCAGCGGCTCCTCGTCAGGAATCTCCTTATTAATAATATAATAGGTGCAGTCGAGGGTGATCTCGATGGGGCCGTAGAGGTTGGCGAATGTCACCTGCGGCAGATGATGATGCCAGTAGTTGTATTGTTTGGTGGGGAATACCTCGCCTGCGAACCATACGGTACGGAGGCTCTCAAGCTTGAAGCTCGACAGCAGGTCCATGTTGGCGATGTTCACCATAATCGTCGGCACCCAGAACAGGAAGTTCACCTGATGCTTCTCCAGCACCTCGAGGATCTTCGCAGGGAAGGCTGCGAGGTGGGCGGGCAACACGACGAGGGTGCTGGCCTTCGTCATGAGCATGCACAGTTCGAAGCTGTAGATGTCGAAGACGATGGGCGAGAGTGATCCCATGACAAGGTCGTCGCCGAAGCCGAAGGTCTCCAGGCTCCAGTCGATGAAATCGAAGAAACTCTTATGGTTCAGCACGACACCCTTGGGAGTGCCGGTGGAGCCGGAGGTATTGATGATACATGAGGGATCGGTGTCGATGACGGTAGCACGGCGATTGGTGAGCTGTTGCTCGTCGACAGCCATCTCGTTGTCCGTCTCATCGAGCAGAATCAGCTTGACGCTGTCTGGGATGACGGCGGAGATGCTCTTAATCTGGACGCTGGTGGAGATGATGGCGGCAGGCTCGGTGAGTTCGAGGATATTCCTGATGCGCTCGGCAGGTGTCTTGATGTCGAGGTTCATGTAGAAGTCGCCGGCATAGAGGATGGCGAGATCAGCGTAGACGCTCTCTATCGACTTGTCGAGGAACACGCCGACGGGCTTGTTCTGTGAGATGCCCAGTTTGGCGATGGTCGTAGCCGTCAGCATGGCCTGACGACGCAGGTCGGAGAAGCTGATGGTACGGTCTTTGTCGATGACGGCTGTCTTCTCAGGATACTTCCCGACCGTCTCCTCAAACAATTGTATCAAATGGATTCTCATACAATACGGGTTTATTTCAAAAAGCACCGGGACTGACTATCCCGGCGCTTCATATTCTTATGGTTTAGAAGTCCATGTCGTCGAGTGAGTCGCTGAAGTCCTTTGGAGCTGGAGTCTCAGCGGGGGCTTCCTGCTGGTGCTCAGGACGGGGATGACGGTCACCATGACGCTCGCCACGCTCAGGGCGCTCACGACGGTCGCGACGCTCGCCACGGTCACGGCGCTCACCGCGCTCCGGACGCTCACGACGCTCACCACGGGCGGGACGCTCCACGTAGCCCTCGGGCTTCTCAATCAGCACGCGATGGCTGAGTTTGTACTTGCCAGTCTTAGGATCGATCTCCAGGAGCTTCACCTTGATCTTGTCACCCTCCTTGATACCGGCTTCCTCGACGGTCTCGAGGCGCTTCCAGTCAATCTCGGAGATGTGGAGCAAACCATCCTTGCCTGGCATGATCTCCACGAAGCAGCCGTAAGGCATGATGCTGCGGACTGTTCCCTCGTAGATCTCGCCCACCTCGGGGATGGCCACGATGGCCTTGATCTTGGCGATAGCAGCATCGATGCTGGCCTTGTCAGGTGCGCTGACCTGTACGTGACCCACACCGTCGGCCTCGTCGATGGTGATGGTGGCACCGGTATCCTCCTGCATTTGCTGGATGATCTTTCCGCCCGGGCCAATGACGGCACCGATGAACTCCTTGGGAATATCGAAGGCCTCGATACGGGGAACCTGCGGCTTGAGTTCGGGACGCGGTTCGGCAATTGTCTCCGTCAGCTTCGAGAGGATATACTCACGGCCGGCCTTAGCCTGCATGAGGGCCTTCTCGAGGATCTCGAACGACAGACCGTCGCACTTGATATCCATCTGAGTGGCAGTCAGACCGTCCTTCGTTCCAGTGGTCTTGAAGTCCATATCACCCAGGTGGTCCTCATCACCGAGGATGTCGCTGAGCACAGCATACTTCTCTTCACCGGGATTCTTGATCAGACCCATGGCGATACCTGAGACGGGCTTCTTCATGGGCACACCAGCGTCCATCAGGGCGAGGGTACCGGCACAGACAGTAGCCATAGATGAAGAACCGTTAGACTCGAGGATCTGAGAAACCAGACGAACCGTGTAGGGGAAGTCCTCGGGAATCTGACCCTTCAGACCGCGCCAGGCGAGATGGCCGTGACCAATCTCACGGCGGCCTACGCCGCGCTGGGCCTTGGCCTCACCAGTACAGAACGGGGGGAAGTTATAGTGCAATAGGAAGCGCATGTAACCATGCTCCAACACATCGTCAACGAGTTTCTCGTCGAGCTTCGTACCAAGGGTACAAGTGCTCAGAGACTGTGTCTCACCACGGGTGAAGATAGCTGATCCGTGAGGCATGGGCAGGGGAGAGACCTCGCACCAGATGGGGCGGATATCGGTGGTCTTACGGCCATCGAGACGGATACCCTCATCGAGGATGCAACGGCGCATGGCATCGCGCTCCACATCATGGTAGTAACGCTCCATCATAGCCTCGTACTCGTCCTTCGAGATCTCAGAGTCATCGTTGATCTCAGGATGAGCCTCGAAATATTTCTCCTTGAAGTCCTCGAGGATTTTCTCAAAGGCCTCGGCGCGCTCTTGCTTCTCCAGGGCTTGCTTCGTCACGTCGTAGGCGGGCTGATAGCACTCCTTGTTCATCTGCTCGCGGAGGGCCTCGTCGTTCACCTCGTGGTTGTACTCGCGCTTCACGTCCTTGCCCAGCTCCTTGGAGAGCTCAGCCTGCAGCTCGCACATGGGCTTGATGGCATCCATGGCGGCCTTGAGGGCTCCCAGCAGATCCTGCTCGCTGACCTCCTTCATCTCACCTTCCACCATCATGATGTTCTCGGCAGAGGCACCGACCATGATGTCCATGTCGGCCTCCTTCATCTGCTCGAAGGTGGGATCGATGACATACTCACCGTTGATACGTGCAACGCGGACTTCCGAGATAGGGCACTCGAAAGGTATATCCGAGCAAGCCAGGGCTGCAGAGGCAGCGAAGCCGGCAAGAGCATCGGGCTGGTCAACACCGTCGGCGCTGAGCAGCATAACGTTTACGAATACTTCTGCGTGATAGTTACTTGGGAAGAGTGGACGAAGAACACGGTCCACCAGTCGTGATGTCAGGATTTCATTGTCTGAGGCTTTGCCTTCGCGCTTGGTGAATCCACCAGGGAAACGGCCTGCGGCACTGTACTGTTCGCGATAGTCCACCTGCAGTGGCATGAAATCGGTTCCGGGAACTGCATCTTTTGCGGCACAAACAGTGGCCAGGAGCACGGTGTTGTTCATCTTCAGCATGACGGCACCATCGGTCTGTTTTGCCACTTTCCCGGTTTCAATGGTGATGGTGCGTCCATCAGCCAATTGAATGGTTTTTGTAATTACGTTCATCTTGTTTAAAACATCTAAAAAAATAAAAAATCAATGCGACCAAGACATGATGGTCGCTAAAAATCGGCGCAAAGTTACACATTATAATATAAATAAACGAAGAAAAGGGGAATATTTTTCGTTTTTTTTGGTATTTTGCTTGCTTATTCGTACCTTTGCACCCGCAAAACGAAAAGAAGTAATGAATATGAAACATATTTCAAAGGTGGCCGCTGCATTGCTGGCCGCAGGAGTGATGGCCTCATGTACTGGCAATCAGTTCAAGGTGGAAGGCCAGATTGCAAACGCCAGTGACTCGGTGCTCTATTTTGAGAATGTCGGTTTGGAGGGTATTCAGGTGCTCGACTCCGTGAAGTTGTCTGATAGCGGCGACTTCGCCTTCAGTGGTGAGGCTCCTGAGGCTCCTGAGTTCTACAGGCTCCGTATCGCCGATCAGATTATCAACGTCAGCATCGACTCCACGGAGACGGTGCAGGTGAAAGGCGAGTATCCTGGTATGGCCTCTAACTATAGTGTTTCGGGCTCAGATAACTGTGAGAAGATCCGTGAACTGGCTCTCCGGCAGATGGAGCTCCTGCGTCAGGCCATCGCGCTGCAGGGCAATACGGAGTTGGGCATCTTCAAAGCCAACGATAGTATCAATCGTCTGGTCAATGCTTATAAGGAGGATGTGAAGCTTAATTATATCTACAAGGAGCCCTTCAAGGCCTATGCCTATTTCGCCCTGTTCCAGGCCCTTGGCAACAGACTCATCTTCAACCCCCGTACCGATAAGGATGATATCAAGGCCTTTGCTGCGGTGGCCACGAGCTGGGATACATATTACCCCCATGCTGACCGTGGTCAGAACCTTCACAATATTGCTATTGAGGGGATGAAGAACCAGCGCATTGTTGATGCCCAGAATTCAGAGCTGACGTTGGATGCCAGCAAGGTTACCGAGGCGGGTGTGGTAGATATCGCCCTGCTTGACAACAAGGGTCAGGAGCAGCGTCTCACCAGTCTGAAGGGTCAGGTGGTGTTGCTCGATTTCCATGTCTTCGCTCTTGAGGATTCACCAGCCCGTATCCTGATGCTCCGTGAACTCTATAACAAATACCACGCTCAGGGTCTGGAGATTTATCAGGTGAGTCTCGATCCTGACGAGCATTTCTGGAAGCAGCAGACGGCAGCCCTGCCTTGGATCAATGTGCGTGATGCCGATGGCATCGGTTCTCAGCGCCTGATGATGTACAACATCCAGGCCGTGCCCGACTTCTTCCTCATCGATCGTGGCAACAACCTCGTGAAGCGTGCAGCCATGATCAAGGATTTGGAGGCAGAGATCAAGAAGCTTCTATAAGCGAATTTGTCTGATATCTGCAAGAAAATTTGTTTTTTTCTTGCAGATATCAGAATCTTTTCGTACCTTTGCACCCGCAAACGAAAAAGTCGGCATAGCTCAGCTGGTTAGAGTATCACCTTGACATGGTGGGGGTCCTTGGTCCGAATCCAAGTGTCGACACAGCAGAATCATCCCCCGAGCCGTGATGGCCCGGGGGATTCTCTTTTTGTGTGGAAACGGCTACCCGTTGCCCTGCTGGTCGGCAGCCGGAGCCAGCACATAGACATTTGGCTTTAGCAGCCTAGCATGGCGGCTGGTGTAATTCCAAGCGTAACGCATAGCATACGGGCGATTTTTAGCGTAGGCTCTGCACGACCGGAGATATAATCACTAATTCGTGACTGACTAACTCCAATCTCTTCTGCCAGTTGCTTCTGGCTCATGTTCTTTTCATCAAGCGACAGCTGAATGAGTTGAGCAACGGTTGGTTTGGCGATAGGATAGTGCTCTTTCTCATACTCTATCACCACGTCCGACATCATTGTCAGCTCGATGGCATTGCGATCATTCGCAGGGGTGTTGTCATCTACCAATGGCAGCAGTTCCTCAATGCGTGCCAATGCAAACTCGTATTTCTCCTTTGTAATCTTACTCATATTCTTTCCTCCTTATTAAAATTGTTGCTGCATCTATCTTGTCATATTCGCTATGGGTTCCCACAAATCGGATGAATATATGCCCAATTGTGAACTTAACCACTACTATCAAGCGATATTTATTTCCCTTGATGTTGAATACGTAATGCTGGTTACCAACGTAGTCTGTAGCGGGGAAATCAACCTTGATATCCGACAGGTTCTTCCATTCTGCTTTTTCGGCTATGTCATACCAGCGTTGGAGAGCTGCCTGAGAGTCTCCATGCCCTTCCGAACTGTAGAATTCAACTAACCGTCTATGTGATACTATTCTCATTTCGGGGGCAAAGGTAAACAATAATTTTGAAATACGCAAGTATTTGGGCGATTATTTTTGTTTTTCAAAACAATTCGCGGGTTGGCGAGTGCAAGCCCGAAAGAGGATGATTAAAAGAATGAAGAGGTGCCTCTGACCCCGTTGTGCCTCGAAAAATATTCGAGAAAACCAAACAAGTCCCCATGACTAAAGGAAAAATGATCAGTAGAACCGACCCCGTGATCCTAGCCGACCCCGTGATCCTAAATCGATAAATAGGTTAAAAAGCGAGGCAGGCACGGACTAGGAGGCCTTTGCCCTTATCGTAGTTGCTCCAATAGCCGCTGTAGGTGCCGATCTCCCACGCGCTGTCGGCATTGCACTCCGTAGACAACCAGTAGTTGGCGCTCTCCCGCAAGCCCAAATTACTAAGACCTGTAGCATTAATCATCTCCAGCCACTGATAGCCTGAAGCCAGGAACCATGAGGAACAGCCCGTAGGCGCTGCAGTACCGTTATTGGCTATCGCAGCCTGGAAGGCAGGATAAGTGTCGGAGTTGTGAGTCGCATTATACTGCAGGCCGCTCTCGCTGGCGAAACTACTGCTTTCTGTGTTATACGTGTGTACCTTAGTTTTCGAAGTACTCCACCTGCAAGCAGTACCACTATTCGCATCGCTCAGGGCGAGAGCCAAGCCATGGTTGTAAGGAGCGGCCTCGCCGTTGTTTCTGCCCACATAGACAATCTTGGCCACGGCGATTGCGCCTGCTGCAGTAGCAGCGGCTTCATCAGCATAGTTCTTGCCGTCATTACCGATAACTTGTCCCTTGGCGGGGTTCTCGATGAGGTTTGCGGCATCTACCATTGACACCGTGATATTAGTGTACAATTTGCTGGCAGCAAGTGTCGCTCCAGTTTTAGTCTTGAAATAAGTTTTTGAATCAGTAGTGGCTGCAAAGGCGATGTTGCCACTGCTGACAGGCTTCATCGCTACGTAGATTTCAGATAATGACGACGGGGTTACTACATAGGTATTGGTACAGTCGCAGATAGTCAGCTTATTAACGGAGCTGGTGATGGGGCTAGTGCCATCTGTCAACGTAAACTTGCAGATAGCCAGCGGATTCGTCAGAGTAGCTGACGCGGGCAGGTCAGTGCCTGACAGAGTGGCATCTTTGATAGCGAGGTCGTAATTGGCCAGGGTTTCCAGCGTACCTTTCTGGCTACCCAAAATCCCAGAGTAATTGATGGTTACGTCGTCGATGGTAGCGGCTGCCGGATATGCCGGAGGAGTCGCGTCGAGGGCCTTTGCCATCGAGGAGGGATAGATATAGCGGATTTTACCACCGCTTTTGGGATTGCTCAGCGTCACCGTGAAGGTGGCTTTCGTATTATCGCCTGTGGGTGTGAAGTCGGTGCTCACTGCCTTCTTAAGCTTGCCGTCTGCGCCCTCATAGAACACGGCTATCTGCTTACCAGATTCGAAGGTCTTCGCACCTGTAGTACCATCGATGGCACGGGTTCCGGCACCGCCGTCGAGGCTGACAGTGGCTGTCAGGGTTACTACGTTGTCTTTGTTCGCGGGCTGCTGTGGATTGTCAATGTTATCATCGCTTGAGCAACCAGTCATGATGGCACCCACTACCATGAGGGCAGCCATGCTCAGATATTTTTTCATTGTTTCCATTGCTTACTTCGTTTTAGTGGGTTAATTACCAATTGTAATCGTTGTTATCAGGCGTGTATGGTTCAGTCCCACCACTACCAGCCAGCAGCTGCGGCTGTTGTTCCAACTCCTCGAAGACCTGCATCGAGGGCTTCTCATACTCTCGTTTCCTTGTTGTCATTTGCTATGGTTTATTTTGATTAATTACTGTCCGAAAATGTCGCAAAGATTTCGGATGCAAAGATAATACATCCGCCGTTCATTTCAAAAAAATTAAAATGAAGAAAAGTTAAAAGCAAACATAATCATTAGATAACACCTTATTAAGACAACGATCGGTTGAGATGACAAAAACAAAGAAACGGAAGCCGCAATGACTTCCGTTTCTCTATTCTCATCTTTGGGGAACTGGCACCCATACCCAGGTGCCCATGACTAAGGGTCTGTGCCTCACAAAGGGTCAGACCGGACAGTCCCTTCTGTGACACGGGGCCTCTCTGACGGATCAGAGAACCGTCCCCTGATTCATAGATCACTTATGACCATTATAAATTTTTTAAATCATATGATCCCAAGTCATATATCTTTCCGGCCTCGAAGGTGACGCTGGTACTTTTCGTTTTACTTTTCTCTTTATTATCTTCATTATATATGTGAAGATTGAAGCCTGTATAAGTGCCTGGGGCAATGGATACATATACGGTTTTTCCATTGACGCTAGTGCAAATGCCACTATAAATATTACTAGGATTACCCACAGTAACAGTTGTGCTTCCCGACGTCGGGGTCAGTGTACCTGTTGAAGTATCGAGGCTGAAAGTTCCTGCCAATGGTTCGTTGGCAGATATCGTAAAACGAGCAAACGTATCTGCTTCGGGGAATGTGACTTTCAGAATGGCGCATGCGTTATGGAATGTAAGGGAGGAGCCTGTGGTGGTGGCATAGGCGATGGGAGCCTTCGGGTCCCAGCCTGAAAATTCACTAAACGAATTCCAACCGCTGTTCCACTGGCTGGTGGGAATCACGACGCCCGAGATGACGTCGCCGCTGAGGGTCAGGCCTGCGGTGTAGGGATAGACGGCGTAGAACTTCGAGTCGTCCGTAGCCGTGCCGCTGAACGTGGCCGATGCGCCGCCCGCCGAGGTGGTGAACTTCGTGTTCGTGTTCTTGGCACTCAGGATGCTGATTTCATCGTTAGCGTCGAAGCTGACCTTCTTGGTGCTACCGTTCAGCGTGGCGCGGGTCTCTCTACCTTCATTGTATCCTGCAGTGAAGGTCATCTGTCGGGGAGCGTTCTTTGCGTCCTGAATATCGTTGTCGTCGTTCGAGCAACTGCTGAGTGCAAGCATGCCTGCCACAGCCATAAAGATGTATTTCTTCATTGTCTTCTTTCGTTTTAAAGGGTTAATACTTACCATGAGAAAGTGCCATCCTCATAGTCTTCAATACTTGCGCTTTGTGTTACGGGACTACCAACCAGCAGGGCTGGCTTTTGTCTCAACGGGACTACCTTCATCGAAGGCTTCTCATACATTTTCTTTGTTGTCATAAGCAGAATATTTATTAAGTTAATAATGTTTTGGAAATTATTTCTGGCGACAAAGATACAAAGATCCCCGTTAATTTCAAAAAAAAAAAATAAAGAAAAGTTAAACGGGTGACCTTTTTTATTTGGCGTGCCACGCGTGCCGCGTGCCATGCGTGCCATTTGGTATTTATTGAGGTGCGAGTTAGGGTGGGGGAGTTGCTTTCAATTTATATTATTATATATTATATTATAATATAATATATAATAATATAAATATAAACAATCAGTTTTTGCACTGAGGCAGAAAAGTGAAAACAGCAAATGGCACTCGTGGCACGCGGCACGCATGGCACGGCAATGAGGGTGTGTCTGGGCTAATGAAAGTCGGAGTGCGGGCTGATGAAAGTCGGAGTTTCAAGGCAGGAAGATCTGGAATAGTCAGTGGGACTGGCACCTGGGTATGGGTGCCAGTTTCCAAAGATGAGAATAGAGAAACGGAAGTCAGCAATCACGGGGGCAGAGGACCCTACCGTGACTCTCTATTTGTTTAATCAGAAGCTCTCCAGCCAGCCCTTCAACTCGAAGATCATCTGATAGTGATAGGTGAAGCTCTCGCGATAGCCCCAGCCGTGGCCCCCTGAAGGATAGATATGGATGGAGGCAGGCACGTCGTGCTTGTACAGCTGCTCGTAGTAGCTGAATCCGTTGGCGGCAGGTACGGCCTTGTCATCGTCGGAGAGGGCAATGAAGGCGCGTGGCGTCGTGCGGTTCACCTGCAGGTCGTTGCTGTAGTCGGCCTCCAGGCGCTTCATCTCCTTCTTCGAGTGGTCCGTGCCCAGCAGGTTGTCGTGTGAGCCTTTATGGGTGAACGAGGGATCCATCGTGATGACAGGATAGAAGAGGATCTGGAAGTTGGGGGCCGCATCGCCTGTGGAGCGGGTGGCAATCGTCGAGGCCAGATGGCCGCCTGCCGAGAAGCCCATGATGCCTACCTTCGTGCGGTCTATGTGCCACTCTACGGCATTCCTGCGAACGGTCTTGATGGCCTGTTCGGCATCGGAGACGGGAATCATGGGATTGCCGTGGGGCATGCGGTATTTGACCACGATGAGGGCGATGCCCTGATTGTTGAAGAACGTGGCCCACTGATGCCCCTCGTGGTCCATCGCCAGATGGGTGTAGCCGCCTCCAGGACAGCAGACGACGGCCCTGCCTGTGGCCTTCTTGGCATCGGGCAGGTAGACGGTCATCTCGGCCTTGTCCTCTTTGTCCGTGCTGTTGTAGGTAGCCCCGTTAGGCCATAAGTCCATTTTCATTCCTTTCTGTGCATGCGTTGCCGTTGCCGATGTCAGTAGCAACAGGGTGGTGATTACTTTTAGAGCTTTCATGTTCCTTGTTTTGTATATTTGGCTGCAAAGATACTAATTTTATCTGAGGTTTCATTAAACAATCGAAAAAGATGGTATATTTTTTTGTTTTCCTCCTTAAAATGATTAAATTTGCAGGCAGAAACTAAAGACTGATAAAGATTATGATCAAGCGAACAATTATTTGCATGACGCTGGCTGCTCTGTCATTCAGTGCACAGGCTAAGGTGAGGTTGCCGCACATCATCGGCGACAACATGGTGTTGCAACAGCAGACGGATGCCCGCCTCTGGGGATGGGCCAAGGCAGGACAGACCGTCAGGGTGACCACCTCGTGGAACGATGAAACCCTCAGCGTCCAGGCAGGAAAAGACGGCAAGTGGCTGGTGAAGGTGAAGACGCCCAAGGCCTCTTATGAACCGCTGAGCATCACTTTCGATGACGGCGAACCGCTTATTATTAATAATGTGTTAAGCGGCGAGGTGTGGGTCTGCGCAGGGCAGTCGAACATGGAGATGCCCGTGAAGGGCTTCGGCATGTGTCCTGTGGAGGATTATAACCACCACGTGCTTGATGCTGCCTATTCGAAGGGTGTCCGTAGCGTGAAGATTCCCAGCATCATGAGGGCTGTGCCGCAGGACGATGCCCAGTGCGAGTGGCGCCAGTGTTCGCCAAAGACCGTCAGCGAGTTCTCGGCTACTGGCTATTTCTTCGCCCGTCTGCTGAGTCGTACACTCGATATCCCCGTTGGTATCATCGAGGCCAATAAGGGAGGCTCGCGTGTTGAGAGCTGGCTGACGAAGGAGAATCTGGAGAAATACACCACCGATCCGACGGATTCTGTGGAGATCTGCAAGCGGTGGGCACAATATGACTACCACCGCTCGCTGCTTTGGGGAAACGGCACGTTCAACCCCATCCTGAACTATACCGTAAAGGGCATCCTCTACTATCAGGGTTGCTCGAATGTGGGCGATCCCGGTGACCAGTATTCAGAGCGAATGAAGATCCTTGTGGACCAGTGGCGTTCGCAATTTGGCCTGGGCGAGATACCCTTCTATTTCGTTCAGATTGCGCCTTGGGCCTATGACGACGGCGACGTCAATGGTATCAGCGGAGCCCTTTTGCGCGAGCAGCAGTTCAAGGCTTCCAAGATCATCCCTAACAGCAGCCTCGTTTGTATCAACGACCTGGTCTATCCCTACGAGAGCACCCAGATCCATCCTACTCAGAAACAGCCTGTGGGTGAGCGTCTGGCCTTCACGGCCCTGAACCGTGACTACGGCTATGAGAGTGTGCTCTACAAGAGTCCTTCCTACAAGGATATGAAGGTGGACGGCGATGTCGTGTATATACACTTGCAGGACAATTACTATGCCGACGCACCCTTTGAGGATATGCAGGGCTTTGAGGTGGCTGGCGAGGACCGCGTGTTCCATCCCGCCAAGGCCCGGCACTTCTGGCAGCCTGGTGGCGGCTATTGGGATGAAGCCATCATGATTACCTCGCCTGAGGTGAAGAACCCCGTTGCTGTGCGCTATTGTTTCAGGAACTTCCAGCTCGGCAATGTCAAGAATGCCGCAAATCTTCCGCTATTCCCCTTCCGTACTGACAACTGGTAATAATAGAAATATGAGTCATCCTTTAGAAATCTTCAAGTTCTGTCCGAAGTGCGGCTGTGAGGAGTTCGAGATTCACTCACCCCTGAGCAGGCACTGTCCTCAGTGTGGCTTCACCTACTATCAGAATCCGAGGGCCTCGACAGCAGCCTTCATCATCAATGCCAAAGGCGAGTTGCTTGTGGCCAGAAGAGCCAAGGAACCAGCCAAGGGCACCCTTGACCTGCCTGGCGGCTTTGTCGACAACGAGGAGAATGCCGAGGAGGGGATGGTCAGGGAGATCCGTGAGGAGACGGGCCTTGTCATTGCCCCCACCGATGTGAAGTACATCTTCTCCATCCCCAACATTTACCACTACTCAGGCATGGACATTCACACGCTCGATCTTTTCTTTACCTGTCATGTCGGTGAGGATGCGGTCGTCAAGGCCGAAGACGATGCCGCCGAGCTACAGTGGTTGCCCCTGCGGGAGGTCTATGTGGAGCGTTTCGGATTGCGCTCGATACGTGAGGCCGTACATCGATTCCTCAGGCTCAATCGTTAATAAAACAAAAAATCCTCTATATAAATAAGGTGTGATAGCGTTTTTTGCTTACTTTTGCAGCCCGTAAGAAATATAAACGAGACAAAGTATGCAGAAAAACTTAGTGATTGTGGAGTCTCCGGCCAAGGCGAAGACGATAGAAAAGTTCCTGGGAAAGGACTTTAAGGTGATGTCGAGCTATGGTCACATCCGCGATTTGAAGAAGAAGGAGTTGAGTGTTGACGAGAAGTCGCTCGAACCAGAATACGAGATTCCCGAAGAGAAGACGAAGCTTGTAGCTGATTTGCGTTCCAAGGCAGAGAAAGCCGAGAAAGTATGGCTCGCATCCGATGAAGACCGTGAGGGAGAAGCCATTTCCTGGCATTTATGTGAAGTATTGGGCTTGGATAAGCAGAAAACGAACCGTATTGTCTTCCATGAAATTACGAAACCAGCCATCCTGGAGGCCATCGAGCATCCCCGCCATTTGAACATGAACTTGGTGAATGCCCAGCAGGCTCGTCGTGTACTTGACCGTATCGTGGGCTTTAAGCTTTCACCCGTTTTGTGGCGTAAGGTAAAGCCGGCACTCTCAGCCGGACGTGTTCAGAGTGTGGCAGTCAGGCTGATTGTCGAGCGGGAGCGTGAGATTCAGAATTTCAAAAGCGAGGTTTATTACGTGGTGAATGGCATTTTCGCCATCACGAACCCCGATGGTTCTGCAACGGAGGTGAAGGCTCAGTTGGGCACTCGCTTCAAGACAGAAGAAGAGGTGAAGGCTTTCCTTGAACAATGCAAGGCAGCTGACTATTCTGTTGAGAGTATCGTCAGAAAGCCCGTCAAGCGCACGCCGGCTCCCCCATTTACCACGTCTACTCTGCAGCAGGAGGCCGCCCGTAAGCTTGGCTTTACCGTCAGTCAGACGATGATGGTGGCCCAGCATCTGTATGAGAACGGACAGATCACCTATATGCGTACAGACTCTGTCAACCTGTCAAGTCTCTGTCTGGCAGCCAGCAAGGAGGAGATTGTACGACTCTATGGTAGTGAATACAGCAAGACCCGCCAGTATCACACCAGTTCGAAGGGTGCCCAGGAGGCCCACGAGGCCATCCGTCCTACCTATATGGACAAGGCGGAGATTGAAGGCTCTTCACAGGAGAAGCGTTTGTATGAACTGATATGGAAGCGCACGGTTGCCAGCCAGATGGCAGATGCTGAGATGGAGAAGACCACGGTGACGATTGCTATCAAGAACCAGGAATCAGGCGTCAGGAGTCAGGAGGAGTTTGTGGCTCAGGGCGAGGTTGTGAAGTTCGATGGTTTCATCAAGGTCTATCGTGAGTCCCTGGATGACGAAGAGCAGCAGGAGGACTTCGGCCACACGCTGCCCCCGCTTCGTGAAGGTCAGGAACTGGTTCGCCGTGAGATTAACGCTACGGAGCGCTTCGGCGTGGGTCCCCAGCGTTATACGGAGGCCAGTCTGGTGCATAAGATGGAAGAGCTTGGCATTGGCCGTCCGTCGACTTATGCTCCGACCATCAGCACCATCCAGCAGCGCGAATATGTGCAGAAGGGCGACAAGAAGGGTGAGGACCGTTTATACACGATTTACACCTTAAAAGGTAAGCAGATTACACAGAAGTCTCGCAAGGAGATCGTTGGTTCTGAGAAGGGCAAACTGATACCTACGGACATCGGTATTGTGGTCAATGACTTCCTGATGAAGAACTTCAACGAGATTATGGACTACAACTTCACCGCCAAGGTGGAGCAGGATTTCGATAAGATTGCCGAAGGCGAGGAGAAGTGGACCGACATGATGTACTCGTTCTACAAGGAGTTCGAGCCCACGGTAGAGCGTACCATCAACAGCCGCCATGAGCATAAGGCAGGTGAACGGATATTAGGCAAGGATCCCAAGAGTGGAAAGCCCGTCTTCGTGAAGATCGGCCGTTTCGGGCCTGTCGTGCAGATTGGTACGGCTGACGATAAAGAGAAGCCGACCTTTGCCCAGCTGCCCAAGGACATGAGTATGTCCAATATCACCCTTGAAGAGGCTCTGGATCTGTTCAGGCTGCCTCGTGAAGTCGGCGACTATGAAGGAAAGCCTGTCACTATCGGTGCAGGACGTTTCGGTCCTTATATTCTCTACGACCGCAAATATACCTCTCTTCCGAAAGATGCTGACCCCATGACCATTACACTTGACGAGGCTATTGTGCTGATTCAGGAGAAGCAGGTGGAGGATGGCCGCAAGCATCTGAAGAAGTTTGAGGAAGATCCGAAGCTTGAGGTTCTTAACGGCCGGTATGGACCCTATCTCGTCTATGACGGCAAGAACTACCGCTTACCGAAGAGTATGCATGAGAAGGCTGCAGAGCTCACACTCGAGGAGTGCATGAAGGTGATTAACGCTGTTCCTGTGAAGAAGAGCTGATATGAAGCGTATCATCCTCATCGGCTATATGGGGGCCGGGAAGACAACCGTCGGCAAGGCACTCTCAAAGGAACTAGGTATCATCTTCTATGACCTCGACTGGTATATCGAGAGCCGGATGCGCAAAACCGTTGCCCAGATCTTTGCGGAACGAGGAGAAGAAGGCTTCCGGAAGATCGAGTATAATATGCTGCATGAGGTAGCTGAGTTTGAGGATGTCATCATCAGCTGTGGCGGTGGTACGCCCTGCTTCTTTGACAATATGGACTATCTGAACCAGCAGGGGCAGGTGGTCTATCTGAAAGCAGAGCCTGAGGTGCTGTATAAGCATCTGCAGATGGCTCGTGTAGAGCGTCCGCTCCTGAAGGGGAAAAGTCAGGAAGAGCTATTGACGTTTATCCGTGAGCAGCTGGAACGGCGGGAGCCTTATTATAGCAAGGCCCGTTATACACTCGATGTCAGTCTGATGGACAGCTATGACAAGATAAAGTATAGTGTCGAGAAACTAAAAGAAATATTGGGAATATGAAGAAATGGACCATTGACGATTCTAAGGAGCTCTACAACATCAATGGTTGGGGCACATCCTATTTTGGTATCAACGAGAATGGTGATGTCTATGTGACTCCTTGTAAGGACAGCACGCAGATAGACTTGCGTGAAGTGATGGACGAATTGGCTCTACGTGATGTCACACCACCGGTGCTGCTTCGATTCCCGGACATCCTTGACAACCGGATTGAGAAGACTTGGAGCTGTTTCAAGAAGGCCACGGAGGAGTATGAATACAAGGGTGAGAACTATGTGGTGTATCCTATCAAGGTAAACCAGATGCAGCCTGTGGTAGAAGAAATCATCTCCCATGGCCGGAAGTTCAACCTCGGCCTTGAGGCAGGTTCGAAGCCAGAGCTGCATGCCGTCATTGCTATGCAATGCCAGAGCGACTCCATCATCGTCTGCAACGGTTACAAGGACCAGAGTTATATCGAACTGGCCTTGCTGGCTCAGAAGATGGGTAAGCAGATATTCATCGTGGTAGAGAAGATGAACGAGTTGGAGATTATTGCCCGTGAAGCCAAGAAGATGAATATCCGTCCGAATATCGGCATCCGCATCAAGTTGGCCTCGTCTGGTTCCGGCAAATGGGAGGAAAGTGGCGGTGATGCCTCAAAGTTCGGCCTTACCAGCGCAGAGCTGCTGGAGGCTCTTGACTTCCTTGACAAGAAGGATATGCGCGACTGTCTGCGTCTCATCCATTTCCATATCGGCTCACAGATTACGAAGATCCGCCGTATCCAGACAGCCCTTCGCGAGGCTTCGCAGTTCTATATCCAGCTGCACAAGATGGGCTACAACGTGGATTTCGTCGATTGTGGCGGTGGTCTGGGCGTTGACTACGATGGTACCCGCTCACCATCCAGCGAGAGCTCTGTCAACTATAGCATTCAGGAGTATGTCAACGACTGTATCTATACCTTCGTTGATGCAGCCAATAAGAACGACCTGCCTCATCCCAATATCATCACAGAAAGCGGGCGCTCACTGGCAGCCCACCACTCCGTACTCGTTATTGATGTGCTGGAGACAGCCTCCCTTCCCGAGATGCCGGAAGAGTTTGAACCTGACGAGAACTCACACCAGCTGGTGAAGGACCTGTACGACATCTGGGACAATCTCTCTCCTCGTAATGTGTTGGAGGACTGGCACGATGCCGAGCAGATCCGCGAAGAGGTGCTCGACCTTTTCTCGCATGGTATCGTTGACTTGAAGACGCGTGCAGAGGTTGAGGCCATGTATTGGAGTGTGTGTCATGAGATACACGCTTTGGCAAAGAGCCTGAAGCATATCCCTGAGGAGCTCATGAAGATTGACAAACTGCTGGCAGACAAGTATTTCTGCAACTTCTCACTCTTCCAGAGTCTCAGCGACTCCTGGGCTATAGACCAGGTATTCCCAATAATGCCAATCCAGCGACTTGACGAACGTCCCACCCGCAATGCCACCATCCAGGACATTACTTGTGATTCTGATGGTAAGATTGCCAACTTCACGACCAATCGTCATAACTCGCATGCTTTGCCCGTCCATGCACTGAAGAAGAACGAGCCTTACTATCTTGGAGTGTTCCTCGTAGGAGCCTATCAGGAGATTCTTGGTGACATGCACAACCTCTTTGGTGACACCAATGCCGTCCATATCTCTGTGAAGGACAACGGTTATCATATTGACCAGATTATCGATGGTGAGACGGTTGAGGAAGTACTCGAATATGTACAGTATAATCCCAAAAAACTTGTGCGTCAGCTGGAGGTGTGGGTTGCCAAGAGTGTGAAACAGGGCAAGATTTCACTTGAAGAGGGTAAGGAGTTCCTTTCGAATTACCGCTCCGGTCTCTACGGATATACCTATTTGGAATAATGAAAGAGAAACTGACGATCGTGAAAGTGGGCGGGGCTGTCGTGGAAGACGAGGCCCAGCTCTCACAGTTGCTTAAGGACTTCAGCGCCATTGAGGGCCGGAAGGTATTGGTGCACGGTGGTGGACGAAAAGCTACAAAGGTGGCAGAAGCCCTCGGTATCGAGTCGAAGATGGTGGGTGGCCGTCGTATCACCGATGCCGAAATGCTCAGCGTGGTGACGATGGTTTATGGCGGACTGGTGAACAAGAATCTTGTAGCCCGTCTTCAGGCCAATGGTGTGAATGCCCTCGGACTCACTGGTGCCGACATGGATGTCATCCGCAGCCATAAGCGTCCGTTGAAAGACGGTATTGACTTTGGATTTGTGGGGGATGTTGATCGTGCTGATGGTCAGATGCTCTCCAAGCTTATCGAGGAAGGCATTACTCCTGTAATGGCGCCTCTGACTCATGACGGCCAAGGCAATATCCTCAACACGAATGCCGATACTATCGCTTCGGAAACAGCTAAGGCTCTCGCTCCATTCTATGACGTGACGCTGATCTTCAGTTTTGAGAAGAAAGGTGTACTCCGAGATCCTGACGATGAAGACTCCGTGATATCTACTATCACGCGCGCGGACTTTATTAAATATAAAGCCGACGGAACCATCAGCGGAGGCATGCTGCCCAAGATAGAGAATGCACTCGCCGCCATTGATGCCGGAGTATCCCGTGTTATCATCACCCTCGCCACTGCCCTCGATGGAACTTCAGGCACGACGATTTGTTTGTAGTTTACAAAAAAAGTAGCAAAGAGTGTAACTTTTCCCCTTTTCAATCGTCATTTAGTTTAGAGAGGATGAAAAAGATCAGTTTCCGGAATGACATCCTGCCGCTGAAGAATGAGCTTTATAGGCTGGCCCTCCGCATCACTCTCAACCCAGCGGAGGCAGAGGATGTTGTCCAGGAGACGATGATTAAGGTCTGGAACAGGCGAGACCGCTGGGAAGAGATAGACTCCATCGAAGCCTTCTGCCTCACCATCTGCCGGAACATCTCGTTAGACAAGATGAAGAAGGCTGAAAACCAGAATCCAAGCCTGGATGAGGGAAGCGACACAGCCGACCACAGCTATTCATCCAATCCCGAGGAGCAAGCCATGCAACGCGACCGAATCGCACTTGTCAGGCAGCTCGTCGATCATCTGCCAGAGAAACAACGGAGTTGCATGCAGCTCCGTGAGTTCGAAGGCAAGAGTTATAAGGAAATAGCGCAGATACTGGGTGTCACAGAGGAACAGGTGAAAATCAACATTTTCCGGGCACGGCAGAGCATCAAGCAGCAATTTATAAAGACAGAGAATTATGGATTATAAGTACATCGAACAGCTATTGGAACGCTACTGGGAGTGTGAGACCACTCTGCAAGAGGAGGCCATTCTGCGTGCGTTCTTCAGTCAGCCTGAGATGCCGGAGGTTCCTGAGGACATTCGGAAATACCAGGCGCTCTTCGTCTGTGAAACGCAGAAGGAAGAGGCTCTTGGCGAGGACTTCGATGCCCGTATCCTGGAGATGACAGGTGAAGCTCCCGTAGCAAAGACTGTTTCTTTGAAGAGTCGTCTGATGCCTCTGTTCAAGGCTGCTGCTATCGTCGCTATTATCCTTACGTTGGGCAATGCTGCCCAGGCACCATGGGATATATGGGAAAATCCCCGCGATGCTTATGTCCAGACCCATGAACAGATGGCCGATACGGTGAATGTGCTGACGACCATTCAGGCGGAGAACGTGAGCGACACCATTCAGGTGCCAACTAAAGAGAATTCCACCTTTATTGAGTGACTTTTTTCTATGCTTTCTATATAATTAAACAAAAGGAAACTGTGAAGTTTCGTTTCTCTCAAATTTTTAAGTACTAACAGAAGAATCGGGCTGCAACCTCTTGGTCGCAGCCCACTTCATTCTTAAACCTTTCGTTTCAGATTACTTTTCCAGTCTTGTGTTCAATTGAAACAGGGCTGGCAGGATGATGCAGAGCGAGCAGCCCACAGCCATCAGCGCCGTCCGTTCTGATCCGAAGAGTTGTGTCAGCGTGAGATCCGGATCAGGATAGAGGTTATACATTACGTAGGCAACAGAGTTGTTGACCCAGTGGTACACCATACCAGGAATGATGCTGTTTGTGCGATAGTACAGCCAGCCCAAGAGCAGTCCTATGAGGAAAGCATGAGGCAGTTGAGCTGGGTTCATGTGGGCAGCAGCGAAGAAAAGAGCCGAGAGGGCGATAGCTATCCATGGGCGGCTTGTCCACTGCAATAGTGACCGCAGAATGGCTCCCCGAAACACCAGTTCTTCTGCCAACGGAGCCAGCAGGCCTATTGACAGATAGCCCAGGCGGTCTTTCATAATCATGTCAAAGGAGTCTTCTGCAATGTTGGGCAGTTCGGGCATGTGCTCCTGAAACCATAGTGAAGGGATGATGGCGCCGAATGCGGCGACGGCACACCATGTCAGGGTTATCCAAGGGCGTTTCCTGATCCAGTGTCTTGACACCTCACTCCATTTGGCCATCAGGAAAACGGCTAAGGTAATGATACTTGACACAACGGTTGTGACGATGAGTCCCATGGCACTTTCCATAGCGCTCTTTCCGCTGATCATCGACCATAAGCTATTCACAATCATGCCAACTACCCATTGGATGGTCAGGAACATGATAATATAAAAAAACGCTTTCTTCATCTTAATGATTATGATTAACCGATTTATAGTTTGTTTGGCTCAGGCACAGTTCTGTTGCTTCGCGGTCTGCTTTCAACTGCGAGATCAGGGCTTCGGGTGATTCAAACCGCCGTTCTTCACGCAGTCTCGCTACGAAGGTGATGGTGATCGTCTTTCCGTAGAGGTCGCCATTGAAGTCAAGGAGGTTCACCTCCAGTGTGCGTTTGTTACCGTCGAACGTAGGCCGTGTGCCGATGTTCATCATAGCAGGCCACTGTTCCTGACGGTCACCGATGGTAGCCCACACAGCATAGGCGCCACAGGCAGGAATCAGTTTAAGGGGATCGTCGGGATGTAAATTGGCTGTGGGGAACCCTAAGAGGTGGCCGATATGCTCACCCTTTTCTACCTTTCCCTGTAACTGGTAATAGCGACCTAAGCATTGGGGCATCTGACTGACAGCGCCTTCTTCTGCCAGCAACTGGCGCACAACAGAAGAACTGAGAGGACGACTGCCATCGGCCGTCAACTGTACGTCTCCCCTGAGAACCGTTATACCTAATTCCTGACCATAACGTACATAGTCGTCAAAGCCTTCTTGCAATCCTTCTTGACGGTGACCAAAGCGGTTGTCGTAGCCAGTGATAAGCACCTTTACACCCAATTGCTCGCTGAGGATCTTCTTCATAAAGACCTGCGCCGACAACGAAGCTGTCTCTTTGGTGAAAGGCAGCACCACCAATCTGTCGACACCTAATGCCCTGATGGCCTCTTTCTTCTCCTCCAGTGTGGTAAGCAACTGTGGGTGGAATGTAGGATCGAGTAAAAGTCGAGGGGCACGGTCGAAAGTGATGACAGTTGAGGTCATACCCATGCGACGGGCCTTTTCTGTCACCATGCTGATCAGCAGCTGATGACCTCGATGTACACCGTCGAACCTACCGATAGTTGCAACGCATCCAGATCCCTTTTCGGGCTCGTTATTCAAGCAAATGTTCTCCATAAGGCCGCAAAGTTAATCATTTTTCGTTATTTCCGCAAAAAAATTTGGATATTTAAAGAATTTACCTTAACTTTGCATCCCGAAACCCGGACTTGTAGCTCAGTTGGTTAGAGCAACAGACTCATAATCTGGAGGTCGTTGGTTCAAGCCCAACCTGGTCCACAATGAATAAATAAAGCCTCCGCGTATGATGAAGATAAGCAGGATTAAGGTTTTGGCTGCTGTTGCAATTTGTTTAACGGCAGCAAGTTGTTCAGAAGAATCCAATGACATCGAGCAGGAACTCAGAGATAATTTCAAGGCACTTGTCATGGGAGGTCGAGAAGTTGACTCTCTCCAAGATTGGAGCACTGCCAGTGGACTGGATGTGAAGATTGCTGTCGACTATGGCAACACCTCTGTCTATAAGGTTTATATTCTCCCATCACCTGCACTCTACGACAGCGAGGCTGCATATCTCGGTATGGCACGAATCAATTCGGGAGAGTCGAAGACGATTACCATCTCTCGTCCCGCTGATAATGCGTTGCTCTATGCTGCCTGTTACGACAGCGAAGGTCATGCTGTTTGTAAGCCATTTACTGCAAAAGCCTCGGGGACAGAGGTCGTTTTTAGCGGACGGATTCCCAATGATGGCAACATTTCTAGTTCGAACAGCATCGGTGACCGTTGGAGTATTCCCAAATTGGAATTCCCCGATGTTTCCGACTATACCACAGGCCCGTTCGTAGAGGTTTCAACCTTAGTGGGAGAGCCAGAGGGCAATGATCGTCTGCGACTGAGCATCAGCAATGACTACACCGGTTATCTGCCTTCATTAGGTATTCGTGGTAATATGGGTGTCTATGTGACAGGTACATGGACCCTGAGTTTCAACCAGCGAGTATCTAACGGCAACGTGCTTGTTGTGGGCGGTGGTGGTAAGATTATCATCCCCAAGGGCATGAAACTTAGTGCCTCTCCCTTTGGTACTGGCGGTACAGGCTTTATTTATGTGATGCCAGGTGGCGAGATTGTCGGTGAGGGTGCTGTGGAGTTTGCTACAGGTACAGGCACTTATTGTTATAATGCAGGTGTCATTAGTGCCGAAGAAATCCGCATCAACGGCTGTTCGTTTTATAACTCTGGTGTTCTTGGCCGTGACACTTCCACCCCAACCTCAGTTATCTGTCTTGCTAATGATGAGGGTAATGAGGGTGTCTTTATCAACCGTGGCGGTGCTTGGCTCTCAGAGCTCAAGGGAGATAATCTCTCTCTACAAAACGCAACCTATCTGACTGTCAGTAACCAGATGACGTTGAGTGCCAGCAGTCGTTTGGCTGATGGCAGTTATACCTATACCCCCTCTTTGGTGCTTAATGGTAGCAGTGAGGGTAGTCACGTGGTCTTTATGGGTAATGGCGCTACTTTGGATGCCGACACCATCAGCATTAATAACTTCGGCGTGTGGGGACCTGATGGTGAGCATTTCACGGCTAATGCTGTCTTAAAGGTTGATAATTGTAATGCTTGTGCGACAACGGAGGGTGTGGCGGAAACTTATCTGCTTGACCATGTGGAACTTGTGTTGCCCACGTCTTTCCCCGCCAGCTATGATCCGGATCACCTCACTGCCAATAACCTTCTATTGTACAGTTGGATGAACGCCTGTGAGGCCCGTCTCATCAATGACAATAACTACCGCTGGACACTGATGGGCAATAAGGAAGCCCTTGTCTGGAACGAGTCCATTAGCGACTGCTGCTGTGGTGATGCGTCACGTCAGACCTGTACCTATGGTACATCTCCTTCTGTAAGTACGTCTTATTTGAAAAAGGCTGCTTCTGCCGTTCCCGTCAGCAATGCTGTGTATTATGGCTTTGAGACCTGGGAGGGAGCATTGATAGACTATGATTATAATGATGTGGTGTTGCGTGTGACCGTTCCTGTCGATCGTGGTGACGGAACTTATGTCTCAAATGTACAGGTGATGTGTGTCGGCAATACCATCAAAACCAATGTCCTCTACAACGGCGAACCCTTTGGTGATGAGGTTCATAGTGTCATTGGCGCACAAGTGACGAAGACGACTAATGCGTCCTCCATTACCCGTGTGTTTGCCAAATTGGGCGAGATTACCTTCTCCAGTGGTCAGGTTCGTATCGATCAGTTGCGATTCTCACTTAGGACAGTTGATGGCGATGGCAATATCAGTACCCTTGAGACGGGCGAGACTCCACTTTATATAGTTATCAATGGAAACAAAGACCGTCGTTGGTTCTGGCCAATGGAAGGTGTAAATATCGGTGTCGCCTATCCACAGTTCAGCTTGTGGGCATCTGACATGCAAACAAACCTCAACTGGTACAGCCCTACCTATGCCATATCAACGAAGGTCGTCAGTTGGACATCTGCTGACGAGTAAGATTATCTGGGAATTCTGAAGAAAACCGATTCTTTTAGTACACCTGGTTCTCTGTGGCGTATTCGTTCAGATACCAGTCCTGTGCTAACACATGGTTCATAGACCACTCACCAAAAGAATGGCCTGCGTAGCCATAGGCTCCGAATCCAAGTGTCTGTTTTTTCTTAAAGCCGATATTCACGCCTTCCAAGGGATGACGGAACTTCCCATAGGGGATGGTCAGCGCCCAGGGCACACGGTTAATTCTGTCGTCTATAGGATATTCGCTGAGTACACACTCGCTGCGGTATGCATAGGGATGGACCTCGAAGACAGCCCCAAGGAACTGTTTCATGATGAAAGGGTCTATCAAGTCGTAAGTGATGTATTCCACTCCCACATTCTCCTTGAAAGTCACGACATAGGTCACCTCGCGAGGCACCATTATCTGTGCGTCTGTGCTGCTACCCTTGGTTACGTTGTAGCGTTTACGCAGCATGCGTCCATAGTCTTCTGTCAGAATGTCCCCTGTGGCCCAATGGCCGTCGCAGAACATGTTGATCACAGCGTCTTTGCTGTTGCGAGCTTCTAAAAGAAGTGTTCTGTCCTTCTGCACCGATAGTATCTGGTTGGGAACCTCTTTACCTTGGTTGTTTTGATTAAACGAGGCATCACCAACAGTTGTAATGCTTTCTATGTCATCCTTCTTGATGTTTTTTAAGTGGATGGCTGCAGCCACCTGGTGGTCAGTACCCACGGCCGCCAGTTGCACATGGAAACGCATCTCATGCTTTCCTGTTCTTTCATACGACAGGTGCAGTACGATGTCGTTGTAGTCGAAGTCTGGCTGGGTGATATCTGGCATCTCCTCTTCATAGCAGAAGACAAAGACCTGCGGCTGAGGTGTATAGCTGAGCACCTGCTGCCGATAGCTGGGGGCAGAGAAATCCACTTGTCGTTCACTGCCAGGAGCGAATGGTGTCACGGTATAGAGCCCCTCTGAGCTGACCAATGCAGCGTAAAGAGTATCGGCATGATTAGGATAGCAGAAGCTCAGGTAGGCGATTCCACCGTCTGTGATGGGCGCTTGGGTAGCCACTTCAGCATTTGTGGCTTGCCTGGGGTCTGCAGTCAGGATTTTCACCCACTGGGCTCCCACGTTGTCGTTTGCCTTTACTGCCACAGTTGCAGTTTTAAACAATAGCCAATTATGGAATTTGTCCACCGAGTCGATGGGCATGATGCTGTCGTTGATCTCCTGAGTTATTTGCCAATCATACAAATCGTGTTTCTTGCAGGAATTAATCATGGCCAACACGGCAGCCAACAACAATAGGGGTATCCATCTGAGACTTCTCATACCTTATTTTATTATAATTGTGATGCAAAATTACAAATTTATTGTGAATTAACATCATTTTTTCTTCTCTTTTACAGAATTTAACAGAGAAAGTGATACAAGTTATCGATATTTTAATTAATTTTGCACCCGAATCGATTTATTTACAAGTTACGTAACGTCTATTAATATGTTTTTATTGCAATGAAGAAGTATTTGATTAATGGCGCATTGGCTCTGTTAGCAGGAGCATTCTTGGTATGTTGTGCGGAGAAGGAATCCGATTTTGTCCCTCTCGCGCAGCAGAAAGCGATGGATTTTGAGGAAGTCTTCAAAGAAATCTATGGTGAAATTGATCCTTATCAGGACTGGGGCTTCAAAAGTGGTAAGATAGAGATTGATCCCAACGATTCGTCTGTGGTTGTTGAGGTCGAAGATGTCGATGGCGATATAGCCTATACCCGTGTTGCACCTTTTGGTGGAAACAATTACCTCCTGGCATTTAACGGAGGCACTCGTGGAGCTAATACGAACCACAATCTTTGGGGTGATCCCAATGCTGATAATGGTAAATGGCACTATAAGGTTCCGCCCGCATTGACAGATCGCCAGAAGCTTCGCGTAAAGCTTTATTTCCAATATAACCCCTGGTTGACCTATGAGGATCCTGGTTATACCGATTTCTTTGTACAGCAAGTGTATAAAGGTGGTACGTCGCCAATAGCCTCACAGTCATTAGAGGTTTATCCTACTGGTGATAATGGTTCTGTAGTTGGTGGAAAGCAGATGGATAAGTTAACTGTAGGAACGCCTGGTGAAGGTGGCGAGGCAACAAACTACTACAATCATGTTAACGACTTCAATAATGGTGATTACAATGGTGGTAAAACCGTTCAGGTATTGAACACTGGAGGTAATACTAATAATGCTGCCAACGAAAGCCATCCAGATCAAATTACTTTGATGTTAAACTCAAAGACTGATTGTGTAGGTTATTGGAGTAGCAATGGTTCAACAGGACATAATGAACGTTGTGCACTGGCTGGTGCGGATGTTATTGATCAATGGGCCTCTTCCGCTGCAGCTCAAGCCTTAGGTATTGATCTGGGCGATGCTGTTTATGATGAAAACTGGGATCGCTCGTTCGTAGGTCTTGACTACGATGGGGTATATGGAACCAATATCTATAAGACGGGAACGATGGTAAATGGTAGTTGGGACAATAATGCTATCGCCTATGCAAAATTTTCTGATGCCCGCCAAAAAGAATACATATGGGATGGCACAAGGGTTTGGGGCTTTGATGAATATATTGCTGCAAAAGGCGAGTATTTCCTCGATAAGGAAGGCAACAAAGTTCCATATACTATCAGCGATAGAAACATGTTCATTGGCACTAATTGTGATTTAAGTGGTCAGAGTGCTTATATGCCCAAAAAATACATCCCTGCTTTAGGTCGGGAGGATGATGTAATTGACATTACTGTTATTCAGGCCAAGATTGATGAAGGTGCTCTTCCTTGTGATGGCAAACTATATCAGTGGACAAAGAATATTGGCGGACGTGACCATGTCTATAGTGATTGGATTGTAACTCTGACAAATGCTGGTCAAACAAAGCTAACAGATAATACTTTTGTGACATATCTTGATATTTGGACGCAAAAAGAGTCTGGTCGAGTGTTCTGTGAGGACCTTGGTAGGGCTTCCCGTGAAGACCTGGATTACAATGATGCGGTGTTTGATGTTACCATTTGGGAAAACTACACTTATAGAAAGGAATGGTGGGAAAAGTATTCTGATGGTGTTAGAGTAGATTCTGGTCTAGTAGCGAATGCACAACAAATCCCAGAAACTAGGACGTATTATGCAAATGTGAATCTGCTAGCAGCTGGCGGAACAATTCCTATTACTGTTGCAGGCCAACCTGTTCATGTCCAGTTTGACCCAAATGCAGCCGTTGAAACGATGATAAACACTCGTGACAACAATTCAACGGCATACGGAAGCTATGCTACTTATGACCCTGTGCAGTTAGATGCTGGAGCTAATACGACAGTAAGGAGATATAGGAAAGTTAAGAACGTAGAGGAAGAGAACCAGGATCTTTATGAATTAAAGTTGTTTAGAATTGAGATGCCTGTTGATAGCCACGCCATCATAACGATTCCAATTGTCTCAAGCTTCGGTGAAGCAAAACAGATTCAAACGATTGAAGGTCTTCAAGGTAATGTTCCAAGAAAGTTCATGGTTCCGAATGATCTTCCTAATCATCCTGAAAGGATGTGGACTTCTGAGCGCAAGAATATTTCTCTGGCTTATCCAAAGTTTAAAGATTGGGTAAATGGTAAGATTACACTTGATTCGTGCTTCTTTGGTGCCAATAGTGTCAATACAAACTACACTTATCAAGGAAAAGATTATGTTGGCAACAAATTACCGCTTGTGATGAAGGCTCAGCGCACGATTGTAACAGACGGTGAGCAATATCTTTGGAGTGGTACTATAGAATATGGCGATGTTTGGAATTTAAGAAATACGGAGGCTGATCTTGAAAGTAATCAAGAGAATACTGATTTTAAACAGTTCTATCCTGGTGATCGTCTGCGCTTCCGTGCAACGGGTATAAAAGACGATGCATGGATCTCTGTAGCAGTAGGTAACATCAAACCTTATTTCGTTGATAGCGAATTTCCGAACTACGTCTACAACGCCGATGGATCGAAAGAGACAAGGGATGAGGGTTGTGTTGAGGTGCTGCTGGATGAGGATAGTGCTGCAAAATTGAACGAAAATGTAAGTAACGGTAAAATTACCTTCCAAGTTCAAGGCCGTAACTTTACTCTCACTGGTATCACTAGGGTGCTATTCCAGTAAGAATATTATAAAAATCAAATACATAATTGCATGTTTGGGGGCGTCTGCGTGAGTAGCCGTCCCCAATTTGTGCTAATGGTCACACGGTCACAGCTGTGACCATGTGACCACTTTGATTTGACCTGTAATCAAATTCTTTTACATAAGCAGTTCCTTTATGGCTTTCTCAGAGAAAGGTGGCTGGTTTCTGGGAGAAAGGTGGTAGGAAAGTCGGAGTTTCCTGCCTGTAAAGTCCGACTTTCCTTAGCCCAAAGTCCGGGCTCAAATAAACCCTTGATTGTCAAACAGATATAAAATCATGCAAAACGAACATGACGATTTGAATTTTATTGACAATCTATCCATTTAAACGTCCTAATGGTCACATGGTCACAGCTGTGACCGTGTGACCGTTACTATATAATAAGGTATAATGGTATTAGATAAACACCAAAAAATACATTAGCTTTAAAATCTCCTTAAAAGTATAAGTCTAAGTATACGAAAAGTAACTTTTTCCTATACGAAAAGTAACAAATCTCTAACGTTTGTACATTCGTTAACATTATTTAACCACAAAACTATTGCAATATATAAATAAATGATGTACCTTTGCAACCACTTTCGATTAGTTCGTTAGTCTTAAGGTACTCAGACATTTAAGTTTCAAACCAATATTAATAACATTAAAATTTTTAAATTATGAAGAAGTATTTGATGACAGGTATGGCAGCTATCGCTTTCTGCGCTGCTTTCACCAGCTGTTCAAAGAATGACGACCTCTACGATCCTAGTCTCATAGAGAAAATGAACGAGGAGGCTGTAAATCAAAAGTATGCAGAAGCTTTTGAAAGTGCTTTTGGCAAAGTCGGTCCAAATGTGGACTGGGGGTTCGGATCACGTGCTAAGACACGTACTAATACTGGCGATACTTATCCTCAGACAGAAGCTTACCATAATATGAATCACAATGAGTGGGCTGATCCTGATAAGGAGTTTGGTGGATATACAGTTCCCGATCCTCTGACAGAGGAGCAGAAGGCTGTCGTGGCTGCCTATTTCCAGACTGTGCCAAACTTGACATATAGTGATCCGGGGTTGCGTCATTTCTTTGTACAGCAAGTGTATAAGGGAGGTGCAGGTGAAGTACGTAATACCACCGAAGGAATTACAGCTGCAGATGGCTCTAATTATAATAGTGATAACATGAACTTGTTGTCTGTGGGTCAGGCAAACATTCATATCAATGATTTCAATGCCGGTTCATGTTCTACAAGCAATGTGCTGGACAATGGTCAGCATGTGGGTGGTTCAAGTCACACGGATCAGATTACGCTGATGGTGAACATTGACGACACTTCTTGCTTCGGCTATCACGAGACTGGCAGCAGCACACAGCATAATAACAAGGCTGCCTTGGTAAGCTGGCAGACCATCCGCGATTGGGCTAACTCCAATGGCCTCAATGGCAATTGCCTGAATGACAAGTGGAACCGTTCGTTCCTTGGCTTCGACCTCGCTATAAAGGAAGGTGCACAGGCTTATGCAACTGACGAAGCTGGTAACGTTCAGTATGCTGATTACAGTCAGGCTCCAGAATCTCCTAAGTACGCTTGGGATGGTGAAAAAGTTATTGAAATAGCAGACCCGAACAAGTATTATCCTATAGAGTATTATGATGATTATAAGACTATTAAGAAGGGAGGCGAGTCTATTGGCTGGCTCACAACGAATGAAAACTTCTATGTTGCTGCTGATAAAGTTACTCTATCTCAGACTATCAGTCTTAATCGTGCACAGTTAAATACAATGAGTGGAATTCAGAACTGCGTTGTTCTGAAGGAAGTTATGGATGGCAATGATTGGTATCAGGCCGTTTTAAATCTCCCAAAGATTCAGCAACTCGTTAACGATGGCTATCTGCCCGTTAAAGATAATAGTCTGACAGAGTGGGTGAAGGTTGGTAAGAGCGATGGTTACTTCTCTGATTGGATTGTTACTCTGACAGAGGCTAAGAGAAAAGTTCCCTCAACTCCTACCTATCGTGTGATTGCTGAGGACTTGAATGCAGATGATCCAACAGACTTCGACTTCAACGATGTCGTATTCGATGTAGAGCCAAACGAGGCAGGAACTGCTGCTAAGATTATTCTTCAGGCTTGTGGTGGTATTTACAAATTGACGGTTGCTGGTGTAGAAGTGCATGATGCATATGGATATGGTCCAGACGCTGATGGCTTGTATCCTATGATTAATACTGGTGACGGCCCTTCTGGTTTAGGTCCCAGAACAATTGTAGAAAACTATGCTGGAGACTTCTCTAGTGACGCAAATATTAGAGCTACAATTAAAGACATTCCCATCAAGGTGTGGAAACCTTCTGGTAGTGATAAGACAATTCAAGAATTCACTCTTTCTGCTAATTATGGTCAACCTGCAAGTAAGGTCCTTGTTGATAAAGATTTCGGTATAGTACCTGAACATCAGAGCATAGCAACTTCTTATGGAAATTTCACAAGCTATGTAAGAGGAGCATGGGAAGATGAATTCTGGTGGAAATAATAATACATCAAATACTTAAAAAAACTAAATTATCTTTGGAAGTGGCGTCTGCGTGAGCAGGCGCTTCTTTATTACATAAAGTGATATGATTATTGCTTTTTGGTGAATTTCTGTTAAATATTTAGTGCTTTTGTTGGTTCGTATAGAAAATATTCGTATTTTTGCGCAATAATTGCAATGTATTACCGAATAAGCTTATTTGAGGATTAGTATGATGAGAAAGTATTTGATGACAGGCTTGGCAGCCGTCGCCCTCAGTGGTCTCTTCTCCAGCTGTAGCAAGGACATAGAGACAGGTGAAGAAAATACCGTAGAGTTTAACATTTTGCAGACCTACGAAGATGCCTTCGTGACTCGTTTTGGTCAGCCCGCCGAGAACCAGACATGGGGTTTCGTGTCTCATTCAGGTACGCGTTCTGAGAACGCGAATGCTAACGAGTGGGCAGATCCCAATAAGGCATATGGTGGACTGTTAGTTCCTCCTCCCTTGACTGACGCGCAGAAGGCTGTTGTGAAGAAGTATTTCCAGACACATCCAAATCTTGGCTATCAGGATCCAGGATGGAGCAACTACTTTATTCAGCAGGTGTATAAGGGACATACTGATGTTCCTGCTAATTGTGCCACACCAGAGCAGTATCTGGCAGCCAATGGAAGTTCTTACATCATCGCATCTGACCATATGGATCACCTTATTGCTGTAGATCCAGAAAAAGGTATCTATGATCATATCAACAACTTCAATCATGGCGATTGTGGTGAGAATTATAATGTGTTGGATAATGGTGGTAATGCCAACGACGGCCCTTTCCACACGGACAAGATTATGTATATGCAGAATTCTACGACTAAGTCTTTCGGCTATCATAATAGCGACGGCTCTTTATACCACACAGAATACACAGGTTTGGTAAGTTATACGACCATTATGGAAGCTATGGGAGCTGAGGCTGACTGCCTCAACGATGGCTGGAAGCGTTCATTCATGGGCTTTGACTTCGAGCAGATGGTGGGTGACGATGTGTACTCAAAGTCTATTGAAACTGAGGGCTCATGGACAAGTCCAGAAAATTATGAGGAAGGTGCTCAGTACATTAATGGCTTTAAAGTTAAAAGTATTACTTATAAAACCTTTGAGTTTGAAGGAAAAACTTATAATTTCCTGACAGCTGAAACAAATATGTATGCAGCAGACTTAACAGAGGAGTCTTACAAACAGAAAAACGGTAGCACCAGCACAACAGGTGGTAAAGCAAACTTTAACAACACGCCCAGCGCCGATATTATTCGTGACCTGATTTCTAAGGGTTACCTCCCCTATTCAGATACTCTGAAGGACTGGGTGAAGGTTGGCGGTACTGCTGATGGTTACTTTAGCGACTGGATTGTGACGTTGACTGAGGCCAAGACAGGAACAACTCCTCCTCCTCCAACCCCTCCAACAGGCTTTGTGTGCCGTATTATTGCTGAGGACCTGACGGTAGGTGAGAACAGCGACTTTGACTTTAACGATGTGGTATTCGATGTGATCGAGGGTGGAACAGTGCTTCGTTTGCGTGCCGCTGGCGGTGAATTGCCGCTGTGGGTGGCTGGCCAGGAAGTACATGCTGCATTCGCAGAGAAATATCCAAACGATGGTATCACTCAGACAACGTTGATTAATACGGGCTGGAAGGGAAGCACTCTCGATTATAACAACTACTATGTTGACATATCCAGCGGTGGTACATATAGTACTCCTGAGGAAGCCAATAATATCGTTGTTCAGGTAGAAAAGAAAGGACAGACAATCACTTTGGAGGCGAAACGTGCAAAGGTAGCCAGCAAAGTCTGCGTGGGTCCTGACTATAAGTGGTGTGCTGAGCGTGAGGATATTGATGCAAAGTATCATAAGGCTGACGGTACGAAATTATTCCAGCAGTACGTTATCGGTAATTTGGGTGATGATTGGGTGAACGGTACCGCTTGGTATCAGCTATTAGGGCAGTAATTTTTCATAAAGAACTTATATACTAATCCGGAGAGGGGCAGCTGCGTGAGCAGGTGCCCTTTTTTGGTTAAATCTTTGGTGGTGTGGGAATAATGTTGTAATTTTGCAGTCTGTATGGTATTGAATTATATTTGGATTGCATTTTTCATCATCGCCTTCGTCATTGCGGTGGTGAAGTTGGTGTTTCTGGGAGACTACGATGTGTTCCCGGCAATGATGGATTCGACGTTCTCCTCGTCGAAGACCGCCTTTGAGATTTCATTGGGGTTGACGGGTGTGCTGTCGCTCTGGCTCGGCATCATGAAGATCGGCGAGAAGGGTGGGGTGGTCAACGCGCTGGCACGTCTCCTGTCACCTGTGTTTGCGAAACTGTTCCCAGACGTCCCCAAGGGCCATCCTGTGACGGGTTCTATCTTTATGAACATCGCTGCCAACATGCTGGGTCTTGACAATGCCGCTACGCCACTTGGTCTGAAGGCAATGGAACAACTGGATCAAGTTAAGAACGAAGAATTAAGAATGAAGAGAGAGGCTGGCGCCATCAGTAACGAACAGATGGAGGAACTGAAGGTGACGGCGTCGAATCCGATGATCATGTTCCTGGTGCTGAACACCAGCGGACTGACACTCATACCCATCTCTATCTTAGTCTACCGAGCTCAGATGGGTGCCGCACAGCCGACGGATGTGTTTATCCCCATTCTGCTGGCAACATTCTTCTCGACGTTGGCGGGTATCATCATCACCAGCCTCTATCAGAAGATCAACCTCCTGAACCGTACTATCCTCCTGACGTTGGGTGGTGCTGCGGTGGTGGTAGCTGCCGTCATCTGGGGCTTTGGACAGCTCGACTCCGTGCTGATGAATCAGGTGAGTACTTCGGCAGCGAACATCCTGCTGATGTTGATCATCATCGCCTTCATCCTGGCAGGAATGCGGAAGAAGGTGAACGTCTACGATGCTTTCATCGAAGGGGCGAAGGAAGGTTTTACGACGGCCGTCCGTATCATTCCTTATCTGGTGGCAATCCTCGTGGCCATCGGTGTATTCCGGGCTTCAGGGGCGATGGATATGCTTATCGATGGTGTCAAATATGGTGTGGAGGCCTGTGGTGGAAACACCGACTTCGTAGGAGCCCTGCCTACGGCCTTGATGAAACCGCTTTCGGGAAGTGGAGCACGAGGCATGATGGTCGACGCAATGACCACCTATGGGGCCGACTCGTTCATTGGCCGTCTGAGCTGTATTTTCCAGGGCTCGACGGACACCACCTTCTATATCCTTGCCGTCTACTTTGGTAGCGTGGGTATCCGCAAAACTCGTCATGCTGTGGCCTGCGGCCTTTTGGCAGACCTCGCAGGTATCATCGCGGCAATAGCTATAGCATATATGTTCTTTGGATAAAGGTAAAAGGGTAAAATGGCAAATCTGAAATCACTCGCAAAGGATACGGCCATCTATGGCCTGAGCAGTATCATTGGCAGATTCCTGAACTATCTGCTGGTGCCCCTCTATACTCACTATATGCCTAAGGACTCGGGCGACTATGGCATCAGCACGAACATCTATGCCTATACGGCGCTGATACTGGTGCTGTTGACCTTCGGCATGGAGACCACGCTTTTCCGCTTTGCCAACGACGAGAAATGCAAGCCCGACACCGTTTTCTCCACAGTGATGGCTACGGTGAGTTCGCTGACTCTGGTGTTCCTGTTGCTGATCTTCGGCTTTATCACGCCTATCAGCAACGCCCTTGGTTATACGGAGCATCCCGACTATCTGCTGATGATGGCTGTCGTCGTGGCCCTCGACGCCTTGCAGGCCATCCCGTTCAGCTATCTGCGGTTCCAGAAACGGCCCATCCGTTTTGCTTCGTTGAAGATGCTCTTTATTCTTCTGAACATCGCACTTAACGTCATCTATTTTGTGCTCTTAGGCAAGACCTCGGTCTTCTACGTGTTCTTCATCAATCTGTTGTGTACGGGATTGATAACGTTTTTCTTTATCCCGGACCTGTTCAAGATTCGTTGGCACTTCGACGGCAGTCTGCTGCGCAGGATGCTTGGCTATTCGTGGCCCATTCTGATTCTTGGCATTGCAGGCATCCTGAATCAGGTGGCCGATAAGATCATCTTCCCGCTGGTATATCCTGATGAGGCCGATGCCAACGTGCAACTGGGTATTTATGGCTCTTGTGTGAAAATTGCGATGATTA
>JAEETC010000124.1 GCA_016286585.1 Prevotella sp.
ACATCGATCCGCTGTAATCTCTATAACCTGAGGCCGATGAAGGCGCGGGCGCGCCATTTGTTCTGGTTGATAACCACGGCATCGTCGTCGAAGACGGAGTTGTTCATTACAAGGGTGGCACCAGCGAGATAGCGGGGCGAGAAGTTATAGACGATGGCGGCTCGCTCATTGAAGATCATGTTGAAACGCATGTGCTGGGCCTCTTTGCGCTCGCCATTGACAGTCATCTTATTGCGGTTGTAGACCACGAAGGTGGGCAGCAGGGAGAAGTGGATCAGCCATTTCTGGCCCAGCACCCAATTGTAAGCGTAACCGCCGCCGATGCCGACATGACCAACGTCGATGCTGACGGTAGGGGCGTTCGGATTCCTGGCCTTCAGTTCGTCTCTCGTCTCGATGATGCCTCCCTGATAGCTGATGCCCGCAAGCCAGGAGCCTGCAGAACGGCGCTGGATATAACTCTGGTTGAAGGCGGCGGGATAGGAGAAATGACGGTGGTTGAAGGCATAGTAGCCCGCGAGGTTGACGACTTTCAGCGTGAGGTCGCCTGACTCCATGGGCTGCTCCCCACGATCCTCACGGTAGACGTCGCCCGCCAGCGATTCTGACCGCTGGTAGCTGAAGTCGAGGCTGACGCGGCTACTGTAGTAGTTGAGGTTGAACTCGTAGTCCTTGTAGGCGCCGCTCATCTTGGCGGGATTGAGTGCCACGGCGGCTGAGAGGCCTCGGTAGGAGGCTGCAATGCTTATGGTGGTCTTGTGGCTGGTGCTGAGGTCGGCTTTCGAGTAGATGTCGTTCACCGTTCCCTTCGCATGGAAGTCATTTCCTGTCTGGTTCAGCCTCAGCTTCAACGTCACTGTGCCTTCGGGACGAACGACGTAGTTGGTGTCGTAAGGCGTCTTGTAATAGCGGCTGGAGAGGACACTGTCCACCTTGGCCTTTAATTGCTGGTTGCGACTCTGTCCCAAGGTCCCGTTTGAGACCATGAGAAGAAAAGATGCCAGGATCCAATGACAGACGTTTCTCATACACAGGGCTGTTAAAAAGTATGAACTCTTAGAAGTTCAGCTCGCAGTTGATGCCAAGCACGCGGTTGGTGCGAGTGAAGGAGTCGCTGATGCGCGGGCTGGTGGAGCTGACGCGGTCGTAGTCCTCGTAGTTCGTCTGGAAGTAGCCGGCTCCAAGTTGGATATTGTCAGTGGCTTTATATTTGAAGCCGAAGCCGATGCTGCTGGAGTTGACCACAAACGACATGTCGTTCATGTAGGCATCAGTAAGCTGGTAGCGCGTGACCTGGACACCTGCGGAGATGGTCAGACGGTCTGTGACATCCCACTCTGCACCGCCGAGGTACTCGTTGGTACCGCCGTCGAGCAGCTTCTGGGTGTCGTTATACCAGTGGGCCTTGGTGTCGTAGAAGTGGTGGTAGCCGAGGTTCAGGCGCACGCCGTCGGTGATGTTCCACATGGCTCCGAGAGCGAGCTGGGCGGGAGAGTCCTCGTCGATCTTCTCTGCATCGCGGAACTTATTGACGGCAGGGATCTCGCTGGCCTCGTTGACGGTAGACTCGTTCTCCATGTGCATCTCGGTACGGGCCTCGTACTTCGCAGCGAAGTTGAAGTTGCCCACACGCCAGTCGATACCGATGACGGGGGCCACGCCGACACCCGACTGGTTGCAGAGGAGGTTCACACCCTGGGAGTACTTCTGCAGGGCGTTGAGACTCTGCTTCGTGCCCTCGAGCTGGGCGAGCTTGGCGGTGAGCTCTGCGGGAGCCTCGACACCTGCGGCCTGATACTGGGCGATGCCTGCGTTCACCTGTGAGATGCCAGCGTCGACGGTGGTGGCTGCACCCTGGAGGAAGCTGCCAAAGTCGACATAGCCCGCGGCGGTGTTCACCATGATGTTGTGGATCTTGGCCTTATAGGTGGCAGTGCCGTAGAGCAGTCGCAGACCGCCATAGACGGAGAGGTCTGACGTGATCTTATAGGCTGCGCCGAGCTGGAAGCCGAAGTAATACTGGCGCCCCTGCATATAGCCATCCATGTCGTAGCCTGTGGCGCCGAGGGGCTGCAGTTGAGTGGCGATGTTGCCCACGACACTCTCGAAGGAGCCGAGACCGTCGGCAAACTCACACTTGCCACCGCCGCCAGGGACGGAGAAGTTGAACTGTACGCTCCAGTTGCCTTTGTTGTAGGCTCCCTGCAGCGAGGGGATGAAGGGGGCGTCGGCCACACCCTCGAAGGTCTTCTCGGTCAGTCCGTGGTTCTTACGGCCTAAGGCGAAGACAGGACTCTCACTACGGATTGTACGCGTCTGGTGGGCGTACTGCCAGTTGAGGGCGAGGTGGAGACCTTCAGTCATGAAGGCAACACCTGCGGGGTTGGAGTAGACACCGTCGAGGCCGATGGCTGCATCGCGGGCGGGGTTCCTCAAGAAATCGATACTCTGGTTTGTGTTGGTTAAGATTCCACCTGCGTTGGCAGTGGTGGTAGCGGCCAGCATCAGGCAGGCCAGCATGGATTTAATTGTTTTCATATCCTAAATAACATCTTTTTACGAAATCGGCTGCAAAAGTAAAAAGATTACATGAATCACGGGTGTTTACGCACACATAGTTAACGAAGTTTAACAAAAACTGCACAAAAACATGCACATTTGTGCAATTCTGTGCAAGAATTAGACAGAATAACTTTTAAAGACATAGTAACATATTAACATTTTTCTTAGACAGAAGAACATAAGAACATATTTTTAGAACTAACAATATATTTGAATACTTATGTACTTATGTTCTTATGTCTAAAAATCGTGTATAATAAATTTGTTAATATGTTACTATGTCTTTAAAAAATACTATGTCTTTACTTTTTGAGTTCGGGGTAGGAAAGGCGGGTGTGGTAGATGTTTTTGAGCTTCTCGATGAGGACAGTCTTGGCGTAGGCGATGTCGCGGAATGTGATGGGGCACTCGCGGAAGTAGCCCTCGGCCACCTGGGTGTCGATCAGACGGTTCACCAGCTCGCGGATGGACTTCTCCGTATAGTCTGGGAGTGAGCGCGAGGCGGCCTCGACGGTGTCGGCCATCATGAGGATGGCCTGCTCCTTGGTGAAGGGGTTCGGACCAGGATAGGTGAACAACAGCTCGTCGACATCCTCATTGGGGTGGGCGTTCTTATACTGCACGTAAAAATACTTGGTCTTGCCCTGTCCATGGTGGGTAGAGATGAAGTCCTTGACAATGTTCGGCAGGTTGTATTTCTCTGCCAGTTTGATGCCTTCGGTGACATGGCTGATGATCATCTGGGCGCTGTCGATGGAACCCATCTTCTCGTGGGGATTGACGCCTGACTGGTTTTCGGTGAAGTAGATGGGGTTGGCTATCTTGCCAATGTCGTGGTAGAGGGCTCCTGTACGGACGAGCTGGCTCTTGGCATTGATCTTACGGGCAATCTCGGCGGCGAGATTTCCCACCTGGATGGAGTGCTGGAAGGTGCCTGGGGCCACCTCACTCATCTTGCGCAGCAGCGCTTTGTTCATGTCGGAAAGTTCGATGAGCGTGATGTTCGACGTGAAGCCGAAAGCCTTTTCGATCAGGTAAAGTAGGGGGTAGGAACAGAAGAGCAACAGACCGTTGATGACGATATAGGTGGTCTCGCTGATGCTGATTTTGGTTGCATCGCTACTTTTCATCCACTCGAGCGCCAGGTTGGTGATGGCCATGACGGCGGTGATGAGGACGGCCGTCCAAAACAGCTGTGAGCGGCTGGAGAGCTCACGGAGGGAGAAAATGGCGATAAGTCCTGCTGCCGACTCGACGGCGATGAATTCCAATGGGTGTTGGAGGATGCAGGCGCAGATGAGCACGGTGGTGATATGTGTCATGAAAGCGGTGCGGGAGTCCATGAACACACGCACGAAGATGGGGATCATCGCGAAGGGCAGGATGTAGATATGGAGCACGCTGTGGCTGACCATCAGTGAGGCCAGGACGCAGAAGAAGACGATGATGGCATAGAGCATGGCCGTGGAGCGTGCCAGTTCGAAGTAGTCCTTGCGGAAGAGGGAGAGGTAGATGGTGAAGCAGATGATGAAGACGGCGACATAGAAGATCTGTCCGAGGATGGTGAACGAGAGGCGGGGATCGTTCTCGTGTTTGCGTTCCGACTCTTTCTTGAACGACATGAGGATGTTGTAGGTCTTCGTGTCGACGATGTCGCCGCGGTCGATAATCTTCTGTCCACGCTGTACGAGGCCCGTTGCCAGCGGAATACTGTTCTGTAGCTCGTTGAGACTCGACTCACTGCGGTTCTTGTCATAGGTGAGATTCGGCGCGAGATAGTCGTTGAGATTACACTTGCGCAGGATGTCGCGATGGGCCGCCAGCGCCTCGTCGAGGAAAATCTGCTCGTAGGCAGAGACCACGGAACTCACCTTGTTGATCTGTACGCTGTTGGCGTCCTTGCCGTCGATGATACGGATCATGCGGGTGGTGTCCTGACAGAGCTTCTGGTACTCTGAACTGCTCATGATGCCCTGGGTATAAAGGTCGCTCAGACGGTTGGCGATGATGCTCAGGTAGTCGTTGCTCAGTCCTGGGATGCCGTCGCTGTAGTCTTTGTAGAACTGTCGGATCTGTTTGCCAGACACCTCTTTGTCGTATATATAGTAGGGCTCGTAGAGCTCCATCAGACTGTCGCGCTCGGCCTTCACAGCCTCGTCGCTCTTGTAGATGGGAAAGTCGAAGGGTGCGCTGAGGTCAGCATAGATCCAGGGACGCCCCTTCTCGATGTTGAAGTTGAAGTGATTGCGACGGGGCATCAGCCACACGATGATGGTGACGGAGGCTATGATCAGGGCGGCACGGATGAGATAGTCGCGCCAGTTGAGATCGTCTTTGCTAATGGAACTGCTCATTTTTGCTGATTTTGGTGCAAAGATACAAAAAATAACCACAGATAGCATAGATTCTATAGATTATTTGTCATTTTTTCTGCATAATCTGTGTAAATCTGCGGTTTATTTAGTAACTTTGCACGCAAAATTAATAAAACAATGTCAGAAAGAAGAGTGAGGGTGCGCTTTGCACCCAGTCCTACGGGCGCCCTGCACATCGGAGGTGTGAGGACGGCCCTTTATAACTATCTGTTTGCTCGCCAGCACGGTGGCGACCTTGTGTTCCGTATCGAGGATACCGATTCCAACCGTTTCGTGCCTGGTGCCGAGGAGTATATCCTGGAGTCGTTCAAGTGGCTGGGCATCCAGTTCGACGAGGGTGTCAGCTTCGGAGGCGACAAGGGCCCTTACCGTCAGAGCGAGCGTCGTGAGATCTATAAGAAGTATGTGCAGCAGCTCTTGGATGCCGATAAGGCCTATATCGCCTTCGACACCCCTGAGGAGTTGGAGGCAAAGCGCCAGGAAATCCAGAACTTCCAGTATGACAGCCATACCCGTGGCCAGATGCGTAACTCGCTGACTCTGCCGAAAGAGGAGGTGGAGCGACTGATGGCCGAAGGTCACCAGTATGTGGTGCGCTTCATGATCGACGGTGGACAGGAGGTGCTGGTGAACGACCTCATCCGTGGTGAGGTGCGCGTGAAGACTGACATCCTCGACGACAAGGTGCTCTTTAAGAGTGCCGACGAGTTGCCCACCTATCATCTCGCGAATATCGTCGATGACCACCTGATGGAGATCTCCCACGTGATCCGCGGTGAGGAGTGGCTGCCGAGTGCACCCCTGCACGTGCTGCTCTACCAGGCCTTCGGGTGGGAAGACACCATGCCACAGTTCGCCCATCTGCCGCTGCTGCTGAAGCCCGACGGCAAGGGCAAGCTCTCGAAGCGTGACGGTGACCGCCTGGGATTCCCCGTATTCCCATTGGAGTGGAAGGATCCGAAGACGGGCGAGACATCGCGCGGCTATCGTGAGGACGGCTATTTCCCCGAGGCAGTCATCAACTTCCTCGCTCTGCTAGGCTGGAACCCAGGAACGGAGCAGGAGCTCTTCACACTCGACGAGCTCGTGCCGCTGTTCGACATCTCGAAGTGCTCGAAGGCTGGTGCGAAGTTCGCCTACGACAAAGGTATCTGGTTTAACCATGAGTATATCCTGAAGAAGTCGAATGAAGAGATTGCCGCCTTGTTCGAGCCCATCGTGAAGGAACACTGTCCGCAGGAGACGTCGGAGCGTGTGCTGCAGGTGACGGCGATGATGAAAGACCGTGTGTCGTTCGTCAAGGAGTTGTGGCCTCTGTGTTCGTTCTTCTTCGAAGCCCCCACGACTTATGATGAGAAGACGGCGAAGAAACGCTGGAAGGAAGACTCTGCTGTACAGCTGACGGAGCTCATCGGCGTGCTGGAGGGTATCGAAGACTTCTCGTTAGAGAATCAGGAGCAGATCGTGCATGCGTGGATCGAGCAGAAGGAATATAAGTTGGGCAACATTATGAACGCCTGGCGCCTGGCACTCGTAGGCGAGGGCAAGGGGCCCGGCATGTTTGATATCTCTGCCTTCTTAGGCAAAGAGGAGACCATCAAGAGAACAAAACGTGCGATAGAAGTGCTTGGATGATCTACAACCTCATCATATATCTCTATCTCTTGGGTGTGGCGGTCTACAGTCGCTTCAACGAGAAGGTGCGTAAGATGTGGCGCGGTGAGCGCGACGCCTTCCGTGTGCTCAGAGAGAAGGTAGACCCCAGCGCGCAGTACGTGTGGTTCCATGCGGCCTCGTTGGGAGAGTTTGAGCAGGGACGCCCGTTGATGGAACAGCTCCGCTGCGACCATCCGGAGTACAATATCCTGCTCACCTTCTTCTCGCCTTCGGGCTATGAGGTGCGTAAGAACTACGAGGGGGCCGACATCATCTGTTACCTGCCCCTCGACACCATCACCAACGCCCGTCGTTTCCTTCGTACCATCCGTCCTGTGATGGTTTTCTTCATCAAGTACGAGTTCTGGTATAACTACATGCATATTCTCAAGCACCGTGGAGTGCCCGTGTATAGTGTATCGAGCATCTTCCGTCCTGATCAGGTGTTCTTCAAGTGGTATGGCCGTCAGTATGGCCGTGTGCTCCACTGCTTCACCCATTTCTTCGTGCAGAACGAGATATCGAAGGAGTTGCTGGCGAAGATCGGCATCACCGATGTGTCGGTGGTGGGCGACACCCGCTTCGACCGTGTCCTGCAGATCAAGGAGGCTGCCAAACAGCTGCCGATTGTGGAGGAGTTTGTTTCGAATAATGAAGTGGGTGTCTTCGTGGCTGGTTCTTCATGGCCGCCGGATGAGGAGATCTTCATTAAATACTTCAACCAGCATCCTGAGTGGAAGCTGATCATCGCCCCGCATGTTATCGGCGAGGATCATCTCCGTCAGATCGAGAAACTGCTTGAAGGCCGCAAAGTCCTCCGCTACACCTCCGCCGCTGAAAAAATGGTCAATGATTACGACGTTCTCATCATCAATTGCTTCGGCTTGTTGTCGAGCATCTACCGTTACGGCGATGTGGCCTATGTAGGTGGTGGCTTCGGCGTGGGCATCCACAACCTGTTGGAGGCTGCCGTCTGGGATGTGCCCGTGTTCTTCGGCCCCAACAACCAGAAGTTTCAGGAGGCTCAAGGGCTGAAGAAGAGTGGTGGTTTTGAGATCAGCAACTACGAGGATTTCGCCCGTCAGATGGATCGTTTCGCTGCCGATGCCGAGGAGCTGAGGGCACAAGGCAAAAAAGCAGGCTCTTTTGTGGAGAGCCTGTCAGGTGCTACAGCAAAGGTGCTGGCTAGCATCAGTCTTCCATTACCTTCAGTCGATTGACGCTGGCGTAGTTGACAATACCTTTCTTTTCGAGGAATTGTGTGAGCATGTCTGAAGTGAGTATGTTCAACGAGTGTGTCGACGAGTTGAAATACTGCTTGCAGACGGTGGCCATATAGCTGCTCGTGACCAGCTTGTAGGTCCTGTGGATATCGAAGTCCTGGCCGTCGAGCGTCTTCAGCTTGATACTCTTCAGACGGTCTTTGTTGGGGTCGTCCTTGTCGATAATGGCCTCACAGAGGATGCCCGCCACGCGCGGCAGGTGGTAGAGCGAGCCACGGCTGTAGGTGGTGATGATGTTCAGGATATCCTCTCCCGTGACGAGTGATGTGACGGCTTCGTTGTAGAAGGGGTCCATGGCGAGGATGTCGTGGACGGTGATGTCGCCTGCCGAGAGGGAGTCGATGCGTGTGCCACCGTTGTTCATGATGCAGATGTCACCCTGTCCTTCCGTCAGAAGGGCGTCGCAGAGCATGTAGGTCATCTGGTCCTTGATCTTGAAGGGCTCTTCGGCCTGGGCCACCACGCGCTTGAAGAACGGATCGTCGCTGAAGTGGTCTACCATCGCTGCCACGAGCTTGTTCTCGTTGGGGAACTTCTTCACCTCGATGTATTCTGCCTTCTTCTTGGTCACCTTACCCTTCTCCAGCGTGAGGCTGATGTGGGTGACCATGGGCAGACGGTTCTTGTTCTGCGTGATGAGCACACCGTTATGCAGGGGTTCCTCGGCGGTCAGTTGGGTGTGGCTATGGCCGCCGATGATGAGGTCGAACCAGGGGAAACGCTCTGCCATCTCGAGGTCTTCCTGATAGCCGATGTGCGACAGCAGAATCTTGACATCCCAGTTCTTGCTGAGAGCCTGATACCGTCCGATGACGTTCTCGGGTTGCGTGAAGCGGATGCCCTCCACATTCTCGGGGTGGGTGTCAGGGCGCCCCATCGAGTTCACCTGTATCACGCCAATGATGCCCACCTTGATGCCGTTGACATCGAACACCTTGGTAGGTACGATGTTCAGACCTGCCTCTGGCGAGGGGAACATGTTGGCACAGATATAGCTGAAGTTCGAATAGCCCATCAGCGGTGCCAGCGACTTCACGTCGAACTCATGGTTGCCGACGGCGGTGGCGTTGAAGCCCACCTGGTTCATCAGCGACACTATGGGATACGACGACACTTCGTACATGTCGTTGAGGGGATTACCTGTGCGGTTGTCACCTGCCGAGAGCACGAGCAGCGAGGGATAGAGCTTCCGCAGGCTGTCGGCAATGGCGGCTAACTTTGGGAACGCCTCGATGGTGGCGTGCATATCGTTCACGGCGAGGATATGTACCTCTTGCTTTTGTCCGTAGGCAGAACAGACGACTGATAATACAAGCCCCAGAAGGCCTGTCCGAATGAATTTCATGTGCATTTTTTACAAATATTCTGCAAAGGTACAAAATATCATGTTAATAGATATGCACTTTCTATGATTTTTTGCACTTTTTAAACCTGCTGTCCCGCTTGGGGGGGCTGTCAGAACTCGAGCACCAGACTCTGTCGCGGCTTGAGCTGCAGGTCCTTTGAGAGGTCGTAGTTATGGCCTGTCAGGATATTCTTGGCCTTCGTGGTGGTGCCGATGACCTCTGCATAACGGGCCACTTCCATCGTGGCAGGCTTTGATGTGCCGTTGAGGATGGTGAGTGCCGTCTTGCCCTTGTACTGACGGGCGATGACGTAGACACCCTTGTAGGGAATGAACTGCGTCTGCGAGCCCTTAGTGATCACATCGTTGTTCTGGCGCCAGTGCA
>JAEETC010000125.1 GCA_016286585.1 Prevotella sp.
GATTTTGGGGTTGTAGTAACCTGACCTCCATCGTACTGCCTAATTCAGTTAAGACTATCGAATCTGAGGCTTTCTCTGGTTGCACCAGCCTGAAGTCCGTAGTAATTCCTAACTCAGTAGAATACATCAATAGTGAAGCATTCAAAGATTGCTCAAGCCTAACATCTATTGAACTTCCTAACTCCTTGCTCGAATTATATAACAGTCCTTTTGGTGGTTGTAGCAGTCTTACTTCTTTGACTATTCCTAAATCTGTCAAACGGATTAATAGTAATCCTGCAGCGGGGTGCAGCAGCCTGATGTCATTGACGGTAGAAGAAGGTAACAAGCACTATGACTCCCGTGAGAATTGTAATGCTATTATCGAAACATATTCCAATACATTGGTTGGAGGATGTAAAAACACAATCATTCCCAACTCCGTGACAAACATTGGTGCTGGCGCTTTCTCTGGCAGTGGTCTGACTGCCATAACCATTCCAAACTCGGTGACTCGCATTGGTGAAGGGGCTTTTGGGAGTTGCAGCGGTCTGACTTCTATTTCCATTCCCAACTCCGTGACATCTATCGATAGGTGGGCTTTCGAGGATTGTGGCCTGACCTCCATCACTATTCCTTATTCTGTGACAAGTCTGGGATATGATGTGTTCGGTGGTTGCAGTGGCTTGGAAAGCATTATGGTTGATAGTAATAATGAGGTTTATGACTCACGTGAGAATTGCAATGCTATTATCATGACAGCAGAAAACAAACTGGTAGTAGGCAGTAAGAACACCATCATTCCTAGTTCGGTGATAACAATCGGAGGTGATGCTTTCCATGGGTGCTCTGGCCTGACAGCCATAACCATCCCAGACGGTGTGAAGAGTATAGAAGGTGGCGCCTTCGAGTGGTGTACTGGCCTGACATCCGTCAGCATCCCCAATTCGGTGACGAGTATTGGAACAATGGCTTTTTATGGATGCGCCTGTTTGAAAAAAGTATTTTCATATATAGAAGATCCCTTTGAGATATACAAAGACATATTTGGAGGATATTATGTAGATGATCAATATGTTGAATTCACCACTGCGACGCTATACGTTCCTATTGGCACAAAGGGCAAGTACGAGGCAACACCCGCTTGGAATCTGTTCCAGAATATAGTCGAGAAGGACCTAACTTCCATCAAAGAGACGACGCAGCAGACGTTCAGCGCCACAAATCCCTTCATCTATAGTCTCTCAGGTCAGAAACTGGCAACGCCGAAGAAGGGCATTAACATTATCAACGGCAAAAAGGTCGTGATTAAATGAGGGAAAGATAGCATAGTAACAAAACTGTAGTGTGATGTTCGCCTCACTGCCAGATTTTCCTCTTCATAGAAACCACAAATCGGGATGCTTTTAGCGAATCACTCGCTGGGGCATCCCGATGGCTTTATACCTTATTAATATAGCCCTCGCATAGCGAAACATTTCTGCCACTTTGTTTGGAAATCTCAGAAAGTATTCGTAACTTTGCCGTCGAATAACGGTGAAGACTCTAATGGACAGGTTGCAGGACATATTCAGAGCGATTGATGCTGATGGCTTCAAGGAGTCAACACTGTTGATGATTGACAATTATATAAACGACATAGAAAATGGAAGAACAAATTTTCCTCGATTTACTCAACAAGAGCATGCAGGACTCTGTAAGGCAGGTGCGGCTCTCATTGGGGCGTCCGTCGTCGCAAGCTACGCGAGAGGAAGCCTTACAGCAGGTGGCGATGCTGAAAGCCGCGAAGGAAGCCCAGCCAATTGGGAAATAGACGAAAGGCAGGAGCAACTTATCGAGCAATGGGCAAAAGTAACGGGACGGTGGTTTACTAATTCTGACAGCATTCTTGAGAAGAACTTTGGCTCGTTGATAGCACAAGGTGCAGAGGCCAAGGTTTATTACCGAGAAGGCGACCCAACTGTGGCAAAGGAACGGGCATCTATATATTCCACCACGGGAAGGGCTTTAGATGCAATTGTTCTGCACAACTATCTTTTTCCTGAAACAGCCATGAATGTATTTGGTTTTACTCGTGATTCAGACGGACTGCTTCGCATCATCCTCACTCAGCCATATGTACGGTGCCTTCGATTGGCAACAAAAGAGGAAATCGACAGGCTCGTGCTCGAGAAAGGCTTCCGTGACAACTGGTCTGGTCAGGGTGTCAATTATATCTCAGAACGCATAGCATTGGAAGACATGCATCCTGCTAATGTGTTCATTGACGAGGTGAGTGGTCGTGCCATCTGTATCGACTGTATTGTGAAGTTTGTGTAATCTCACAATTTTTCTATATCTTTGCATCCAAAGACTAAATGTTTGTATAATGAAGAAAATCCTTTTTATCGTCGGATCGCTGAGGGAAGGTTCCTTCAACCGACAGTTGGCCCGTGAGGCTGAACAGATGATTGGCGCACGCGCCGAAGTGACTTACCTGGACTATACGGATGTGCCACTGATGAATCAGGACATCGAGTTTCCTGAGCCGGAGGCTGTGAGACGTCTGCGTGCATCGGTGAAAGAGGCTGATGCGCTTTGGGTGTTCACGCCCGAGTATAACTTCAGCTATCCTGGTCACGTGAAGAACCTGTTCGATTGGCTATCCCGTCCATTAGTGGCTGGTGACTATGAGACACCAACTGTCATCAACGGCAAGAAAGTGGCCCTGAGTGGTGCTGGGGGCAAGATGGCTACAGCCAAATGCCGCGAGAAACTGACGGAACTACTCACCTTCGCCAAGGCCGATGTGATGGAACAGCAGACGGGTATCGTGCTGAACCTTGAGGCCTGGACGGAGGGGCGTATGATTCTCAGCGATGAGCAGAAGGAAGCACTGAGGAATCAGGTTGAGGCTTACCTGAAGTTCGTGTGAAGGTAGGCATCGACCTTCTGGGCAGTCTGACGGCCACTGGCCATCGCACGGACGACGAGTGAGGCACCATTGGCGGCATCGCCACAGACGAACACATTCTCTGCATACTGTGGATGTTCGGGCTTGAGGAAGCCCATAGCCAGCAGCACGAGTTCGGCCTTGATGATCTCAGGCTGACCCTTCTCGACCATGATGGGACGGCCACCCTCAGGATTCGGTTTCCAGTCAATCTCTTGCACACGGACTCCTGTGAGTTTACCGTTTTCACCCAGGAACTCCAATGTATTGATGTTCCAGCGGCGGGTGCAGCCTTCCTCATGTGAAGATGTGGTCTTGAGGGTGCGGGGCCACTCGGGCCAGGGGTTCTGAGGATCCTCAGGGCCTTCAACGGGTTTGGGCATAATCTCTATCTGGGTGACACTCTTACAACCCTGACGATGGGCGGTGCCAATACAGTCAGAGCCTGTATCACCTCCACCAATCACAAGGACATCCTTGCCCTTAGCGGTGATACGCTCATCCTTGCTAAATTCCATGCCAGCCAAAATGCGATTCTGCTGCGAGAGCAGTTCGAGGGCGAAATGTACGCCTTTCAGCTCACGGCCAGGAGCCTTGAGATCTCTGGCAGTAGGTGTGCCGGTGGCGATGACGATGGCATCGTAATCGGAATACTCAGAGTAATCAGAGAACTCTGAATTATACTTAAACTCGATGCCTTCAGCCTCCATCAGGCGCAGACGACGGTCGATGATGGCCTTGTTGAGCTTGAAGTTGGGAATGCCGTAGCGCAGGAGCCCGCCTGCAGCCTCGTTCTTCTCGAAGACTGTGACGCTGTAACCCATGTGGTTAAGGTCGTTGGCGGCAGCGAGTCCGGCAGGACCTGCGCCGATGACAGCTACCTTCTTACCGTTACGGACGATGTCTGTGCGCGGCTGGATGTAGCCCTCGCGGAAGGCGGCCTCGATGATAGCAGCCTCGTCTTCACGGTTCGTTGTCGGCTCGTGGTTGAAACGGTTTAGCACGCAGGCTTTCTCGCAGAGCGCAGGGCAGATGCGGCCTGTGAACTCAGGGAAGGGGTTGGTGCTGCTGAGCAGGCGATAAGCCAGTTCCCAGTCGCCTTTATACAGGGCATCGTTCCATTCGGGTGCCTTGTTGCCCAGCGGACAGGCCCAGTGGCAGAAAGGTACGCCACAGTCCATGCAACGGCTTGCCTGCAACTTACGCTCGCGGGTGTTGAGCGTCTGCTCGACCTCGCTGAAGTCGTGGATTCTATCTTGTATAGGACGATAACCGGCCTCTTGGCGGTGTATCTCTAAAAATGCTTTTGGATTTCCCATCTTTTTTACCTTTTTACCTTTTTACCTTTAATAGTCGCGTTGGATGTTTGCAATCTTCTCTTGCAATTTCTTGTTCTTCTCTTCCTGCAGCACGCGTTTGTACTCGATGGGCACCACTTGGATGAAGTCCTCGATGTAACGGTGCCAGTCGTCGAGCATGCGACCTGCCAAGGCTGAGCCTGTGTGCAGGTAGTGCTGACGGATGAGCTCTAGCAGTTCCTTGCGAGAGACGGAATCCTCGACCAACGACAGCTCCACCATATCCATGTTACAGAAGTAGTCGAAGGTGTGGTCAGGGTCGTAGACATAAGCCACGCCACCAGACATACCTGCCGCGAAGTTACGGCCTGTCTTGCCGAGTACAACCACGCGCCCGCCTGTCATATACTCACAGCAGTGGTCGCCAGCACCCTCGATGACAGCGATGGCACCAGAATTGCGCACGCCAAAGCGTTCACCCACCTTACCATTGATGTAGAGTTCGCCAGAGGTAGCTCCATAGAGACCAGTGTTACCGGCGATGATATTTTCTTCGGCTTTGAAGTCGTCGCTGCGACGGGCGGGTGGCAGAATACTGATGCGACCACCGCTGAGACCCTTGCCGAAATAGTCGTTGGTCTCGCCTTCGAGGCGGATATCCAGACCCTTGACGGCGAAGGCACCAAACGACTGACCTGCCGAGCCCTTGAACTTAATCTTGATGGTACCCTCGGGCAGACCTTCCTCGCCGTATTTCTTGGCGATGACGCCTGAGAGCATGGTGCCCACGGCACGGTCGATATTCTTGATGGCGTAGTCGAGCGTGACTTCCTCGCCGTTGTCGATAGCCTTCTCTGCAGCCTTGATGATCTCCTCGTCCTTCACGCCGCTGACCTTGGTAAAGGCACCACGATCCCAATAGAGGGCCTTGTCTGTATCAGGCTTGTGTAGCAGGCGGGCGAAGTCGATGGTCTTTTGCTTGTCAGTAGCATGGGTGGTATCAACCTCTATCAGTTCTGTGTGGCCGATGATCTCCTTCAGGCTGTGGACGCCGATTTCAGAGAGATATTCTCTTACCTGCTCAGCAAGGAAGGTGAAGAAATTGACCACGTACTCGGCGCGACCTTCAAAGTGCTTGCGCAGTTCGGGGTTCTGCGTGGCGACGCCCATCGGACAGGTGTTCGTGTTACATTTACGCATCATCACACAACCCAGTACAATGAGCGGCAGCGTACCAAATGAGAACTCGTCTGCGCCCAGCATCGCCATGATGATTACATCCTTAGCGGTCTTTAACTGACCGTCGGTCTGCAGACGCACCTGGTTTCGAAGACCGTTGCGCACGAGTGTCTGCTGTGTCTCGGCGAGACCGATCTCAGGCGAGATGCCTGCGAAGCGCATAGAACTGGCGGGACTTGCACCCGTACCACCCTCGGCACCGCTGATGACGATGAGATCAGCCTTGGCCTTTGCCACACCAGCGGCAATCGTTCCCACGCCACTCTCTGCCACGAGCTTCACGCTGACGGCAGCCATGGGGTTGATATTCTTCAGGTCGAAGATCAGCTGAGCCAGGTCCTCGATACTATAGATATCATGATGGGGTGGGGGCGAGATGAGCGAGATGCCTGGGATGGCATTACGTGTCTTGGCGATAATCTCGTTGACCTTGAATCCAGGCAACTGACCGCCCTCACCGGGCTTCGCGCCCTGGGCCACCTTGATCTGTATCTCTTCGGCGTTCACCAGATACTCAGCCGTCACGCCAAAGCGACCGCTGGCGATCTGCTTGGTCTTGCTGGAGAGGCTGACGCCGTCCACCTCTGTATGATAGCGGACATTGTCCTCACCGCCTTCACCAGTATTCGAGCGTGTGCCGAGCTTGTTCATGGCTAAGGCTAGTGCCTCGTGGGCCTCGATGCTCAGGGCACCGAAACTCATGGCGCCCGTCACGAAGTGCTTCACGATGGACTCCACACTCTCCACCTCGTCAATCGGCGTCGGCTTGGCTGCCTTTTTCCAGCCGAAGAAATCGCGGATAAAGATCGGACTTTCCTTTTCATCGACAATCTTGGCCCAATCCTTGAATTTATTGTAATTGCCTTGTCTCGTCGCCAGTTGCAGCTTGGCGATCGTCTCAGGATTCCAGGCATGCAGGATACCGTCCTTGCGCCAGGCAAACTGTCCCTGATTCTTCAGGATGGTTTGTTCTTTGGCTGCCTTATGCAGACGGATGGCATCGCGGGCAATCTCTTTAAGACCGATACCGCCGATGGTGCTCGTCTCCGTACCGAAATATCGTCTCAGCAGGTCTTCGCTCAAGCCGATGCTCTCGAAGATCTTCGCACCACGATAGCTGCGGATGGTCGAAATACCCATCTTCGACATGATCTTCTTCAGACCCTTATCCACGGCCTTGATGTAATTCTTTTCAGCCGTCGCATATTCCTCCTGAATCTTGCCTTTCTTCACCAGATCATCGAGGATGGCGAACGTCATATACGGGCACAGCGCACTCGCACCATAGCCCAGCAACAGCGCTGCGTGCATCGTTTCGCGGATCTCACCGCTCTCTACGATCAAGGCCGTCTGTACGCGCTTACCCACGCTAATCAGATAGTGATGTACGGCGCTCACCGCCAACAGACTTGGAATGGCCGCATGCTGCTCGTCGATATCCCTGTCTGAAAGGATGATATAGTTCACACCCTCGTCCACGCTTGCCTCGGCCTCCTTACAGAGGTCATCGAGCGACTTCCGCAGACCTTCTTCGCCCTTTTCGATTTCGAAGAGCATCGCGAGCTTCTTGGTCTTGAAGCCCTTATAGCGGATGTTACATAATATATCAAGTTGTGTGTTGGTCAGTACGGGCTGGGGCAGACGAACCATCTTACAGTTCGAAGCGTCGGGCGTCAGGATGTTTGTTCCCACGGCGCCGATATACTCCGTCAGCGACATCACCAGCTCTTCGCGGATGGGGTCGATGGCAGGGTTCGTCACCTGCGCAAACTGCTGACGGAAATAGTTGAAGAACACCTGCGGACGGTCGCTCACCACAGCCAGCGGCGTGTCGTTACCCATCGCTGCTACAGGCTCCTGTCCGGCTGTCGCCATCGGGACGATCGTCTTATCGATGTCCTCCTGTCCGAAACCGAAGTTCACGAGTTTGCGTTCGAGGTCGCTCACGCCATTCTCCACGTGTCGGCCGCTCTTCAGCTTCTCCAGCTGCACGCGGTTCTCACTCAGCCACTCGCGGTAGGGATGTGCCTTGGCCAGCTTCTCCTTGATCTCACCGTCGTAGTAGATCTTACCCTCCTGCGTATCAATCAGCAGGATCTTACCAGGCTGCAAACGGCCTTTTGAAACTACATCACCAGGTTCGAAGTCCATCACGCCCACCTCTGAGGCGACGACCATCATGCCCTGCTTCGTGATTGTATAACGGCTGGGGCGCAGACCGTTGCGGTCAAGCATACCTCCCGCATAGCGTCCGTCGGAGAACAGCAGGGCGGCAGGACCGTCCCACGGCTCCATCAGGATAGAGTGGTATTCGTAGAAGGCCTTTAGATCCTCGCTGATGGGGTTCTTGTCGTTGAACGACTCCGGCACCAGAATAGCCATCGCCTGGGGCAGCGACAGACCGCTCATCATCAGGAACTCAAACACGTTGTCGAGGCTGGCAGAGTCACTCATACCCTCCTGCACGATAGGTCTCAAGTCCTTGATGTCACCCAGGGCCTCACTTGAGAGCACACTCTCGCGTGCCTTCATCCAGCCGCGATTGCCTCGGATGGTGTTGATCTCACCATTGTGAGCGAGCAAGCGGAAGGGCTGGGCCAACGACCACGTTGGAAATGTGTTGGTTGAGAAACGTGAATGCACCAGCGCCAGTCCGCTTGTAAAATAGGGACTCGACAGATCGGGGAAATACCGCCTGAGCTGTCCGCTGGTCAGCATGCCCTTATAGATGATGTTTTTGCTCGACAGCGAGCAGATATAGAAGTCTTTATGGTTGATGCGGTTCTCAATCCTCTTGCGTACCTTATATAATATACGGTCGAGCGTCGCAGCTTGTTCCTCTGTGGCGCCTGTGACGAAGATCTGCCTGATCTCCGGTTCCACCTCTCTGGCAGCCTTGCCCAGTACCTCTGGGTTTGTGGGCACCGTACGAACGTGCATCAGCTGCAGACCCTCGCGTTCTATTTCCTCTATCATTACGCTCAGGATCTGTTCCTGAGCCTTCACGTCCTTGGGCAGGAATACCAGACCCGTGCCGTAATGACCTTTCTCAGGTACAGGGATGCCTTGCAGCAGAATGAACTCGTGGGGAATCTGCACCATAATACCTGCGCCGTCGCCCGTCTTGTCGCGCGTCTCGGCACCGCGGTGCTCCATGTTCTCCAGCACCTTCAGGGCATTGTCTACCAGCTCGTGGCTCTTGCCTCCGTGGATATTCACCACCATGCCCACGCCGCAAGCGTCGTGTTCATAGTCCGGCTGGTAAAGCCCTGCGTGTTTCCTCCTTTCATCTTGTGTTAGCTGTGATGCTTGAAGTTTGCAATGTGTCATATTATCCTCAAATTTACTAACGTTTTGTTCGATTTCGGCTGCAAAGGTAATACATAATGTCGGAATACGCAAGCTTTCGCTTACTTTTTTCATCTTAAAATTTCCCTTAACTTACACTTTGCCTCGTTTCTGCCACTTTTTCTGTCATAGTGTAAACAATCCGGCAATCCGAGTCTGCCATTACTTACACATTGTCATTTTGCCTCAAAAAGAAGCCCGCTGTGAGCGGACACAGCGAATTGGAAAACTACAAAATGAACGTTATCTCTGCCTCTCCATCTCTACCTCTCCCGCCCTTTGATTCTTGAGCGTAGGGTGCGTGGCTGCACATTGCAAACTTAGCAAAAGAAATATGATGATGACCAGGGTGAACCGATAACCGAAGAGATGTCGGTTCTCCTTTTGGTATATGTCAAGTATTCGTGTACGAACACAGCGGCGGGCACGATTGACAATTTGTAACGAAAGTGGAGTGTTTGACGGCAAAGTGTAACGAAACGTAAGCAAAGGACGGTGTTTTGTTGACAAAATGATAGTTCGACAAAGTTTTAACAATCAAAGTGAAAGAAAAATGAATGAATATTTATCAAAACGTCGTACCTTTGCACTCGATAATTATCAAAGTGTAACCCAAAGAAAGGGTTTAGAGAGTATTAATTTAATAAGGTAAAAAGGTATGAAAAGGATTGAAGCAATTATCAGGAAGACGAAGTTTGAGGAGGTCAAAGAGGCCTTGCTCAACTCAGACATCGACTGGTTTGAGTACCATAAC
>JAEETC010000126.1 GCA_016286585.1 Prevotella sp.
GTGATTTGGGTTTACCGCCTTTGATTTTCGAAAATCGCTATCTATCTCATTTTCAGAGAAATGCAGTCATTCTCGTCAAAACTGATAAAATCGGGTATAAGCAGGAGTTAGCGCCTCATCCCGACAATCGCAAAGGCGCAGATGCAGTTAGGTGGCCGATAATCGGCCACCTTTTTTACACACCAAAGAGGTTATGTTTGAAGTAATGATGTCACTTTTTGCCCTTGTCGTCGTGGGATACATCGCAGGCAGATTGGGCTATATGGGAGGAGAGTTCGACAAGAAACTGTCGAGTCTGGTCATCAATTTCACGTGTCCGGCGCTGATCCTGTCGTCAGCGATTACGGGCGAACTACCTGACCGCCGACTCATTCTTCCGCTCTTAGGCATCAGCACGCTCACCTATGTGATTCTCTCCGTCGTGGCCTTCCTACTGCCCCGTTATCTCACTCGGAAGAAAGAAGACGAAGGGATTGTAGGTTTTGCGCTGATGTTCGGCAATGTGGGGTTCATGGGCTATCCCGTCGTGGCATCCATCTTCGGTCATCAGGCCGTGTTCTATGCCGCTGTGCTTAATGTGATCAACACATTTGCCGTGTTCACCATCGGCACCATTCTGATCGTAGGAGACCTGAGCGACGGAAAGCACTTCCAGAAAAAGGTACTCTACAGTACGCCCATGTTCTCAGCTTATCTGGCCATGCTCATTGTGGCCCTGGGCATCGATAACATCCCTGGTATCATCAGCCAGCCGCTCACGATGCTCGGCAACATCACCGTCCCGGCAGCCCTGCTCATCGTCGGCTCGTCGATGTCACAACTCTCAGCACGGTCGATGCTGGGCAATCTGACCATCTATACCACAACGGTATTCCGGCTATTACTGATTCCCATCGGATTCTACTTCCTGTGCAGCGCCCTAGGCTTTGATCCGTACGTCGTGAATATCAACACAGTAGTCATCGCGATGCCAGTAGCCACTTACGGCACCATCCTCTGTCTGAAGTACAACCGCGACACGACACTCATTACCGAGGTGACACTCATCACTACCCTCCTGTCGATGCTCACCATCCCCCTACTGACTATCCTGTTTACCAGATAGATCATCGTGAGCCGACGGGCTTAGGCCTTATCGCCTAAACCATCGGGATCACGCTTCAACTGCTCGATCATCTCGTCGATCTTGTGAAGCTCACGAGGGATGCGGATACTCTGCGGACAATGGGGCACACACTGCCCACACTGGATGCAATGGTCTGGCTGACGGTCACGCGGCACGACACGATCCAGCGAAATAAGATACTGGCGGCGGTGCTTGCGATACTCCCGGTCGCCGATGCCCATCGGCAGAGAACCCTCGTTCTTACATTTATTATAATGTACGAAGATGGCCGGGATGTCAACACCATAGGGACAGGGCATACAGTATTTGCAGTCGTTGCAGGGAATGTTCTCCAGTCCCACGATTTTGTTGGCAATCTCCTCATCAAGATATCGCATCTCCTGTTCGCTCAGTGGCGACAGCGGACAATAGCTCAACAGATTGTCCTTCAGGTGTTCCATATAGGTCATACCGCTGAGCACGGTGAGCACACCCTCAGGCGTGCCGGCATAGCGGAAGGCCCACGAGGCCACCGACCTTTCTGGTGCGTGGCTCTTCAACTCAGTCATCAGATACTGTGGCAGGTTCGCCAATCGGCCACCCAACAGCGGTTCCATGATGACAGCCGGGATGCCCCGCTTCTGGAGTTCATCATAGAGGTAGCAGGCGTCGACATTGTTCTTGCTGATCTCGTCGGCATAGTTCCAGTCCAAATAGTTCAACTCTATCTGCACAAAGTCCCAATGGTATTTGTCCTGCATGGCGATGATCTCGTCGAACACCGTCTTCTTACCGTGGAACGAGAAGCCAAGGTTGCGGATACGGCCTGCCTCGCGCTCCTTCAACAGATAGTCCATGATGCCATTGTCGACATAGCGTCCGTTGAACTCATCCATCCCACCGCCGACGGCATGCAGCAGATAGTAGTCGATATAATCCACCTGCAACTCCTTCAGCGAGTTTTGGTACATCTCGATGGCCTTCTCCCGTTTCCAGTAGTCGCGGTTGAAGTTCGAGAGTTTCGTAGCTATAAAGTACTCGCTACGTTTGTGGCGGCTGAGGGCAATGCCCGTACATCGCTCCGACTGGCCCTGACAGTAGACGGGCGACGTGTCGAAGTAGTTCATGCCGTGCTCGATGGCGTAGTCGATCTGACGGTTGATCATGTCCTGGTCAAACTCGCTGTCGTTATCGGGTTTAGTCGGTAGGCGCATCATGCCATAACCCAACAGCGACACCTTTTCTTTTGTCTTGGGATTCTCGCGATAGGTCATCTGACCCACGGGGGGCTCCACCTGGTTCTTATACTCTTCCGCAGCCTGACTGCCGGCCTTGTTGCCACCTTTGCAGCCTGCCAGCGCAGCGGCTGTACCAACGGTTCCCGCGCCAAACAGCTTCAGGAACGAGCGTCTCGATATATTCTTCTCCTTCATGGAAATCATCTGTAAACTGTAAACTAAATACTCTTATGCACTTCATGCCCCTCGACATAAATGGCCGAGAAGGGACGCGACGGGCAGACATACTCACACGCACCACAGCCGATACAGGCAGCCTCGTTGATGGCGGGAATCATGGGCGACTCCTCGTTATCGGGATCCATCGGCACCATCTCTATGGCTCCTGAGGGACAGTGGCGGGCACAGTTGCCACACTCCACCTCGTCCGTCAGCACCACGCAGTTCTTCTTGATCCACACGGCGTGACCTATCTGGATGGACGACTTCTCATCTTTATCGATGGGTTTGATGGCGCCAGCAGGGCAGACCTCCGAACAACGCGTACACTCCGGACGGCAATGGCCCCGCTCGTAAGACATCTCTGGCAGCATCAGGTGCATCAGGTCGCCAGAAGGACGGAGCACATCGTTCGGACACTCCGAGACACAGAGCTGACAGCCCGTGCAATGCTGGGCAAAATGGTCAAAAGAGAGCGATCCTGGAGGCGTCAACGGTGTCTGCCGCTCAGGCTGAACTTTGTCCTCCAGTTCCGCCAGACCGCCATCCATCAGTTTCTCTTTCTTCTGAGCCATCGCTGCCGTCGTCACCAATGCCGAAGCCACGAGGAACGAGCGCTTACTGCTGTCAATGGCATCGGACTTTACGGACTCACTCGGACTATTTTCTCTGTCCGTGATAGTCCGAGTTAGTCCGCTGCTATATTTCAATGCGCCAAACTTACAGCTGTCGATGCAGTTGCCGCAAACCACACAACGGCTGTAGTCGACGGTATGTGTCTTATAGTCGATGCAGGCCGCCTTGCAGTTCTTCGAGCACATCGAGCAGTTCTTGCACTTATCGGCATCGAAGCGCACCTTCAGCCAAGAGAATCGTGCGAAGAACGAGAGGGTCGTGCCCACAGGACAGATGGTATTGCAATACGTTCGTCCACCTCGCCAGGCCAGCACGATCAGCACCACCAGCGTCACCAGAGCGATGATGAAGACAGGCAGCGACTTCATCCACACGTCTACCGAGTAGAACGCATAGCTGTCGGCACGCTCGGCGATGGCTGCCAGCACATTGTTGCCCAGCATCCATAGCGGCTGGAAAATCATCGTGGCAATGCGGCCATAGCTGCTATAAGGAGCCAGCAACTGGAAGAAGGAACCCACTCCAGCCGCTAAGGCGATGACGAACACCACCAGCACAGGATAGCGCAGCCAGCGCACCTCACGAGAATAGCTGTACTTGTTCTTTTTCCGATGGAATCGGGCCAAAACGTCCTGCAACACGCCCAGCGGACAGATTACCGAACAATAGATGCGCCCAAAGATGAGCGTCAGCGCCAAAAGGGCCACAATGACCACCACGTTGAGGGCCATCACGGCAGGCAAAAACTGGATCTTGGCCAACCATGAGAGCCAATGGTGCAATGTCCCCGTGAAGTCGAGGAACAGCAGCGTGATCAGCACAAAGACCACCGCTGCCAGAATCGTTCTGATTTTCTTTAGCATATTGTATCTGTTTAGTTCTAACTTTTCACCTTTTCACTATAAGAATGCTCCCCTCATAGAGCAGCCATATCGGCAGAGCCACCACGAAGAGCGTAAAAGCATCCGTCGTCGGCGTGATGATGGCCGAGACGATGAGTATCGCCACCACCGCATGTTTCCGCCAGGCACGCATCATCCGGGCATTCACCAGCCCCATCCTTCCCAGGAGCCAACTCACCACGGGCAGCTCGAACACGATCCCCATCACGAGGCTCATCATGATCAGCGTGTCCATATACGACTGCAGCGTCAGCATGTTCGCCACATCGGGACTCACCTGATACGTGCCCAGAAACCTAACCGTCAGCGGGAAGATCAGCAGATAGTTCAGCGCCGTTCCCAGCATGAACATCCCGTAGCCGCTCGACATCAGGGCCATCGCATATTTCCTCTCGTTGTCATAGAGCGCTGGCGACACAAAGCCAAAGAGCATATATATTATATAAGGTGAAGCCACGAGTATGCCAGCATAGAAAGCCGTCTTCATGTGGATCATAAACTGCTCCGTCAGCCCCGTATTCATCAGCGAGATGCTAAACGGCTCTATGCCCATCAGTCTGTAAGTGATGAAATCACTCGTCCTCGGAGCCAGCACAATGGCAAAGAGCTCGTCTTTCAGGCAGAAAGCCACCGCCGCAGCCACCACCGTTACCACAAGCGCTCGGATAATGACCGCCCGCAGTTCGTCGAGATGGTCCCAGAAGGTCATCGTGGAGCCGTTTCCCCCTCCTACAGGAGGGGTCAGGGGAGGTCTCTCACTCATCCTTTTTCTCTTCCTTCTTCTCTTCCTCGAAGTTTGTCACCTCATTCATGCCGTCCTTGAAGCTCTTGACACCCTTGCCAAGTCCATGCATCAACTCAGGAATCTTCTTACCACCCCAAAGCAGCAGTACTATCAGGGCAATGACTAATATTTCCTGGAATCCTAATCCAAACATAATCTATTCCGTTTTTAGTAAAGTTCACGTGGCAAAGTTAAGCATAAAAACCGAAATAGCCAAATTTTCAGCCGTTTCTTTTAACGCAACGGTTACGGTTACAGCTGTAACCATGTAACTTTTCGGCCGCCAACCTAACGAACATTGTTAATAAAATTCATAATACAGACTTTCACTTTCTGCCGTTTTGCATCTATTTGATTATCAACACATTATAATCGCCTGGACTTTAGGCTAAGTAAAGTCGGACTTTACAGGCAGTAAACTCGGAGTTTACTTAGCCTAAACTCCCAGAAAGGAGCCTGTAAACTCCGAGTTTACCCTAAGGCCGAAAATAATGTAAAGTAATTTGACTAATCGCCCAACACCAGAGGCTACATGGTTACAACTGTAACCGTAACCATTCCCACGAAAAGTTTAGAATTGTAAAAAATCGGATTATAATTTGGAAGTCTCAGGATTTCTTCGTACCTTTGCCGTCGTAACAATAACAACTTAACTTTTTATCGATATGGAAACAACAAAGAAAAGAACCCGCGAAGAGGTGAGAGCCGCATTCAGGGAGACGATGCGCAGAAAAAAAGAGCGCATGGAAGAAAATCTGAAAAGAATCGAAGAATTGGAACTACAAGGCTTTTTTGCATAACAGAGAAGCCTTTAAACCTTTGCGACTATGAACACACTCAGATTGGAAAACATCAATTTCGAGACATCTGCCTAATCTCCTGTGACAGTTGTGACAGTTTTTTCGCCCCCGAAACTTTTCTATAGATCTATATCTATATACATATATATAATAGTATATATAAAGAAATTGTTCACGGCATAATTTTAATTGTCACAACTGTCACAGCCATTAATACTTACTATTTTGATCCATAATGATGCTTGAAAGCTTCACGTGGTCAGCGACATTCACTACACCATTATCGTCAACGTCGCCCCTACGGGTTTGAGAGGTCTTATCTTTTTTTGTTCCTATTCTATATAGCTTGCCAGGGACATTTCCCCTGACATAACAGTTTCCTCTGTAATTGTAAGCGTAACTTATATTTATCCCGTTCAGAGTCTGCTTGACTGCTCCATCCATAGACTTGATCTTTAGGCTAGAATAGAACAATCCTCCGTATTCTTCAATCTTGTATAATTTATAGACCATCTTGTTTCTTTCGTTGTCCCATTCCATAGAACAATCATTTGCTCCCATATCTCGCCACCAATCATTCTCGGTGTGCAATGGATCGATTGTCATCTTGTCGCCCTCTTCTGTAGAATTTTCAGAGTGTTCGTTGATGTAATCCTGTGTCTTAACCGTGATGGGGATAACGGTTCTATCGCTCTGGATGAATTCAAAGTCTTCATCATCGTCGAAAAGTGTTTGTGAAAGGTATATCATCCTTGAATGGTACGAGTTGTCGTCTGAGTATATCTCACAGCCTTTGAATTCGGCATATATTGCTTCTTCGAAAGTCTGATCTTCGACGACAGTCCATTCCGTAAGTATTTCTTTAGTTTCAGGATCAACAAGACAGGTAGAATGAACAATTCTTTTTTGATAAGTAGTTCCTGCCAACGGGTCGCTATATGTCTTGATAACATTCAGGTCGCCGTCGTAGACTGTAAATCCTTTTTGATTGCGAGAATACAGAAATGGCTGCCCGTATTTTGTCATCGAGGCAGGAATGAAATATAAATCTCCTTCATAATCCAGAACATGCTCTTGTGCGTTTCCGCTTAGGCAGCATGCTGAAAACAACAATAATTTTATAAATCTTTTCATAACTTTGTATTATTGATTCATTATACTAAAGAATGCCGTCCCAATGTTACATGACGACATATCCGCCTGTTTCAATATTTAACGTGAAGCGCACGGTTTTCGCTGTCCCGTCCTCCCATACGAACTTGGCAGAAAGCGTCCATAACGAAGTACTTGAATCCTCAATTGATACTGCAACTGGAGTAATCATAATCATATACTTTCAATTAAGAATTTCAAATAAAAAACGTGAGCAATTTACTTCGCTTACGTTATAGAGGTATCTGCAAACACCCAACTCACTTCAACGAGTAATGCCCACGCCCTCGGGCGTGAACCATCTACTTACTCTTGTGAGTTATTTTGTAATTTTGCAGATTTCCTATAACAAGATTCAGCGGACGCTTCAACGTATTTCTTTTCTTTTTGTCTTTGCTATGTTACCATAAACGGTTTGTTTTGAGAGTTAGACATTATTTATTGATGTCCTCAGACTGCAATAGCCCGAGGAATTCTTTAAGTTTCATAACCAATATTCTTGGGAAAGAGATATCCTTCAGAACATCATAGTGTTTATCATCGGAGACAATGAAGGTGGCATTGGCCGCGAACGCACAGTCCACAAACTTATCGTCATCATGATCTGCTTCTATCAGATGAAGTCCGAAATAAGGATTAACCAGTTCCACGAATTCACTTTCCAAAAGCAGGTGTATAACATTTGCAGCTACCTCAACAGACATCTTTTGTGTGATAATCTCTGCATACTCGTTCAGAATGTCTGTAGATACACATAGAATATACTCTCCAGTCTGAAGTCCTTTCCAAACTGGATAATATTGCCCTCGCCTTGACAATGAAGAGATTAGGCAATTTGTGTCGAGCACAACTTTTCTACTTGGCATTATAGGGAGTACGAAGATGTTCTTGTAATACTGCTTCGTTTTTCTCGTCGTCCCATTGTCCAGAGTCCCAAAGTTTGTCAACTTCCTCGTCAACTCTGCGAGCATAGTATTCGCAGATAACCTGACGGAGTTCGTTAACCTCGTCCACAGTCTTCATTGACCCCAACAGCCGAAGAATGCTCATTTGTGCTTCGTTCAATGCCGTAGTTCTTTCCATTTGATTCTAATATTATCACTATTCGAGTGCAAATATAAACAATAATTCTGAAACTTACAAGGATTTGAGCAGAAAAATGATTGTCAGAACTCCACGTAAGGTGTAAGGCGGTCGATGACGTCTTGGGGGAAGTCCTTCGAGAGGCGGAGGTCGTTGAGGCTCTTGAGGGGACCGTGAAGGCGACGATAGTCTATGATGGCTTTGGCCATGAAGAAGTTGATGTAAGGGTGGCGCTTCAGGTCGTTGAGCGAGAGACGATTGACGTTCAGCTTGCGAGGAGAAGGATTCTCTATGACCAGATAGTCCTTGGCTTCAAGGGGAAAATTCTCGATTTCATCGAGCTGATCCACGCTGATATAACCTCCCAGACGCTCTCCATACTCTATCACCTTGCGGGCGAAATAAGGGCCGATGCCAGGAATGGTCTTCAGGGTGGTGGTATCTGCCGTATTAAGCACGATATGCTCACCCTTCCTGATCTTCGGCTGATAGTGAGCCACCACAGAATCATGTTCTACATCAGAGAGCCGATGCCCCCGCTGATAGGCCGTGTCGCGATAGATGACCTTGGTACGGACATAGACCGTCCGCTCATGATAAGACTGACGACGGAAACTGTCGCGATGATGCTTGGAAGGCTTCAAAGTATCGATGGAATCGGCAGAAACCAGTGCATTTGAGGTCTCGTTATCCCCTCCCGTCAGGAAGATGATGCCCAAGGCTATGACGATCACACAGAGCAACGCAAGGATTACCTTGCGGTCTGACTTCTGCAGATAAAAGAACTCGCGGATCATATCACGCCGAACTGATGGAGGAAGATCAGAATCAGGCACAACGGCACGATGAAACGGACAGAAAACAGCCAGACACGGAAGAACGACTCACGGAGTGCACCACCATTGGTAAACTCATCCTTCACCAGCTGACGGTCAACGAACCATCCCAACATAATACTCGTGAGGAAGGCTCCCACAGGCAACATGTACTGAGCCGTCAGATAATCGCAGAAGTCCATCAGCGATAGTCCCAACACCTGAATATCAGTATTCGCCCCCACGGAGAGGGAACAGAAGACGGCTATCAACGAACAGACGGTCGTCAGTATCCAAGCGGCCCTTTGACGAGGCAGATGAAGTTCCTCATGGAAGAAGGCCGTACCGATCTCATGCATGGAGATGGTTGACGTGAGCGCGGCAAACACCAGCAGGGCATAGAACAGGATGGAGATGAAATACCCCACGGCAGGCATGGTGAGAAATGCCCGTTGGAATACATTCGGCAAGGTGATGAAGATGAGCGATGGGCCGCTATCGGGCTGTACGCCAACGGAGAAGGCGGCAGGGAAAATCATCAGTCCCGCCAGGATAGCAATGGCCGAATCAAGCAAGGCTATCTGGGTGGCAGAACGTAGCAGATTCGTATCACGCTTGAAGTATGAGGCGTAAGTGCAAAGACAGGCTGTACCCAGACTCAATGAGAAGAAGGCCTGACCCAACGCCTCGAGGAACACGCCGCCACTAACCTTCGAAAAGTCCGGTCGCAGCAGGAAGTCGATACCCTTCGACGCCCCAGGGAGCA
>JAEETC010000127.1 GCA_016286585.1 Prevotella sp.
CTCGCTCATCACCATTTTCCATGACTTTAGTGCCTATAAAGCCTCATTTTGTGTAGTTTGAATGTAGTTATATGTAGTTATAATGTAGTTATTATGTATATAAATATTTTCGTATATAATTGAATATTAGGCATATATCATATAATGAATGTAGTTATGGTACGAAAAAAGCAATTCATTCCATTATGGTTACTACCGATGGGCCAACTCGGAATGAATATTGGGGAGACATTCAGGCAGAAATACAACTGGACGATTTGTACGAACTATAAACACTATTATAATAGTGACCAGGCGATTTAGAAACACCAACTGCATTAATTGGTGTTTTATTTGCGAGTGTCGGCAAAAAGTTGTACCTTTGCAGCTGAAAAAATGAAATAGTGTGATACATCCTATACGGATCGGTTAGAATATGCTCTTCAATTCGATAGAATTTCTGGTGTTTCTGCCAGTTGTTTTTTTGCTGTATTGGTTTGTCTTCCAGAAACGTGAGTGGCAGAATCTGCTGATTGTGGCAGCCAGTTATGTCTTTTACGGATGGTGGGACTGGCGCTTCCTTTCACTCATAGCATTTACATCGCTGTGCAGCTTCTATAGCGGTGTCTTGATAGAACGTTTTGATGGCAGCAGACAGCGTCAGCGCTTGATATGTACAGTCAATCTCGTGCTGAATTTCCTTATATTAGGCATATTCAAATATTATAATTTCTTCGCGGAAAGTCTGGCCCAGTTGTTCTGGCAGCTGTTCAATTACCAGATGGACTGGGTGACGCTGAACGTCGTCCTACCTGTTGGCATCAGCTTCTACACTTTCCAGGCGCTCAGCTATACGATTGACGTCTATCGGAAGGATGTGCCTGTCACAAAGGATATCGTGGAATTCTTCGCGTTTATCAGCTTCTTCCCGCAATTGGTGGCAGGTCCTATTGAGCGGGCCAAAAATCTGTTGCCACAGTTCCAGCGTGAACGTCATTTTGACTATGTGCAGGCTGTCGATGGCTGTCGGCAGATGTTGTGGGGATTCTTCAAGAAGGTGGTCATCGCTGATAGTTGTGCTTCGGATCTTAACCCGCTATGGAACTCCTATGCTGATTACTCTGGCATCAATATCTGGGGCTTGGCCCTTCTGTTTACCTTCCAGATCTACTGCGATTTCTCAGGCTATAGTGATATTGCCATCGGCTGTTCGCGCTTGTTCGGCATAAGACTGCTTGATAACTTTAGACTGCCCTACTTGTCGAGGTCAATACCAGAGTTCTGGCGGCGGTGGCATATTTCGCTGATGACGTGGTTCCGCGACTATGTGTATTTCCCTCTTGGCGGCAGTCGCTGCGCCCAATGGAAGGTTATACGTAACACTTTTGTCGTGTTTGGCATCAGTGGCCTGTGGCATGGAGCTAACTGGACGTTCGTGTGCTGGGGCTTGTATCATGGTAGTCTGATTGTGATATATAAACTGTTGCATATCAATACGAAGGACAAGGATATATTGGCAGCAGGTCGATGGCTTCCCTCTATCAAAGATATGTGTAGGGTGGTTGTTACGTTCGTGCTGGCAGTCATTGGCTGGGTCATCTTCCGTGCAGAGACGATTGCCCAGGCATGGGATTTCGTTTCCCGGATGTTCCTGACGGCCTTTGATGATTTCCACCCCCGTCTGGGGAGTGTCTCTACTTTAGTGGCTGTGCTTCTGCTTATGATCGTTGAGTATATGCAACGCAACAGAGTGCATGTGCTTCAGTTCCCCAATCACGGGCTGTTCCGTTGGACTGCTGTCCGCTGGACGATTTATTGGGTGCTGTTTGCTGCCATCTTCTATTTCTCCTTTAACAATGCCAGTCAGGAGTTTATTTATTTCCAATTTTAGAAGATGAAAAGGTGAAAAAGTGAAAAGGTATGAATAGGCAAGAACGATATGATATCCGCCGCTTTGGAGCACGACTGGCAAAATTTCTGTTGCTGGTTGCTATTGTTATTGGTTTCAGCGTTTTGAGTCTTTATCAAGTTGGAGAGCTGCGTTCGTACTCGTATTATATTCGTCCATTGCAGCAAGACCAACTGTTCGGATTGGCGTATAGCTACTATGACAAGTCCTACAAATTCCACATGACTGATGAGGTGTGTCGCCCTCAGGTGCTGGCTTTAGGTTCATCAAGGATTATGCAGGTGAAGCGTTCTGTCGTCAGTCCTGACTATACTTTCTATAATGCAGGCGGTGCCATCCAGAGTGTTCGCGAGTTGTCTTTGTTTATGAGTAAACTCCACGATAGTCCGAAGCTCATTCTGGTCAACCTCGACCAATGGTGGTTTAATCGGGCTTATATCGATGAGGATCAGCCCTTCTCTCCTTCTGTCTATGATGAGCCGTCGTTTGAGTTCTCAAAGTTGGGACAGTTTGTCTGTGATTTCTATACAGACCTTGTGAAGGGGAAAATCAACCTGAAGAAGGCATTTTCCTCAGATCATATCGGCCTGAATGCCATTTGTAATGAAAATGGTTTTGCTGCCGACGGATCCAGATATCAAGGTGACATGATCGTAGCGCCAGAGCAGCAGGAAGACTATAATTTCAAGGATGTGCTTAGTCGTATCAATGACGGTGATCAGCGTTTCCAGTATGGCGACCATGCTGACAGCACACAGATTGCGGTCGTTGACGATTTCCTAAGTCAGTGTGTCGCCCAGAAGATCAAGGTGGTCGCTTTCCTGCCACCTTTTGCGCCTTTTGTTTATAAACGGATGCAGGAGACGGGCAAATACGGGTATATGTCAAAGCTATATGACATGCTACTACCTGTGTTTGAGAAGCATGAGGGCTGTTCACTTTATGATTTTACAGATGTGACGGATAAGGGTGCGCATAATTATGACTTTGATGACGGATTCCATGGTTCTGAGATTATCTATAACGGCATCATCCGACAGATGGTCCGACAGGATAGCACCCTTACGCCTTTCTTTGTGTCAGAGCAGGAAATGGACAGGCTCGACTCCGTCTATCTGTCAAAGAACATACGTTACCATTCAATTGATTAATATAACCTAATATAATAAAGAGATGAAATACTTGATATCTTTTCTTTTGTTGATAGTACTTTCTATAAATGTTAAAGCACAAGTAGATCCTAATTTTTACATTTTCCTGTGTTTTGGACAATCGAACATGGAAGGGGCTGCTGTTCCTGAGGCAATTGATGAAGAGTATGTCGATGAAAGGTTTCAAACGTTAGCATGCGAGAACTTTTATACACTAGGTAGAACCATGGGAGAATGGTATACTGCCTATCCTCCTATTGTCCGGGAGAATACCAATATCGGAATGGCTGATTACTTCGGACGTACGATGGTTGCCGCCTTACCTGCAGAATGTAGGGTAGGTGTTGTGGATGTTGCTGTTGGTGGAGTAGGTATCACGGCTTTTATGCCTGAGAATGCAGCAGATTGGGCATGGATCATGAATAACACCTATAATAATGATCCATACACGCGACTGGTCCAGATGGCGAAGATCGCGCAGGAGTCAGGCGTCATCAAGGGCATCCTGTTACATCAGGGAGAAAGAGATTGCGGTGAATATGATTGGCAAAATTATTGGCCAGAATATGTGAAGACTGTTTATGAGAATTTGCTCACCGATCTCGGATTGAGTGCTTCCGAAGTCCCTTTGTTGGTAGGAGAAGTCGTTGCTGCTTCAGAGAAAGGTGTCTTTTCTGCTCATAATCCTGTGATAGCCACAGTCCCGTCTGTAATTCCCACAGCTCATGTTATTTCAGCTGAAGGGTGCCCCTCGCAGTCTGACCATATGCACTTTGCATTGCCAGGCTACCGTCTGATGGGTAAACGCTATGCATTGAAGATGCTCAGTCTTATGGGCTATCCAACTTGTATGGATGCATTTTATCAACTGCCTGATAATCTTTATCCCTTTTATAAGGCAACAAGTATAAGTTCTTTTGAAGACATCTCGTTAGAACCAGGCGAGTTTATGTCTATTGATGTGACAGCATCTTTCGCAGATGAGCATGTTGAGAATGTTACGGCAAATGTAGATATTAGCTGTACAGGAGATGGTGTTCAGATTGTGGGAAACCAGTTGACATGTGTCTCAGAAGCAAGCACTTTGGTGACCATCAGCTACACAGACTTTATTGGCGAAACAGTCAGTACGTCGTTTTACGTGAATAAATCAGATGAGCCCGAAGAGATTGTCGTCATCGGCGATGTCAATGGTGACGAGGTATTAGACGACAATGACCTGAAGGCTGTCGTCGACTATATCATGGGAAGAACGCCAGAGGGATTATTTGATCCTGATAAGGCAAACTTAAACCATGATGAAGATGTCAATGCCGCTGATGTAGTGCTCCTTATTAATTTGATGGGACAGCAAAATGCCGTGAACGAGTAGGTGATTACTGCGAGAGCAGATACTGCTTGAAGTCGGCAAAATCCTTTGTCATGGGTGTGCTTTGTTTCTCGCCCTCCATGAAGGCACGGAGACGGGCGGGGATGTCAACATCGATGCCGAGGATGTCGTCTACCTTCTCCTTAAACTTGGCGGGATGAGCAGTTTCGCAGAACACACCAACCTCGTTAGGTTGCAGACCATCGACGAGTGCCTGATAACCGCAGGCACCGTGAGGATCAAGGATATAACCAGTCTCTTCATAGCATTGACGCATGGTCTCTCTGATTTGGTCATCACTATAGGTGGCACCGCTTATCAGACTGCTAATGCGTTCATGACTTTTGCCATAGAGATCATAGATTCGTGCGAAGTTCGAGGGATCGCCTACATCCATAGCATTGGCCAATGTCTGCTTCGAGGGCTTTGGCTCGTAACGGCCTGTCTGCAGGTAGTTGTAGAAAATGTCGTTGGCATTGTTGGCGGCAATGAAACGCTTGATGGGCAGGCCTTGGGCGTGGCCGAAGAGGGCTGCGCAGATGTTGCCGAAGTTGCCTGAGGGTACGCACATCACAAGATTAGAAGTGAGAGGTGAGAGGTGAGAGGTGAGAGCCTTCATCCTGGCATAAGCATTGAAGTAGTAGAACGCCTGTGGCAGGAAGCGGGCCACGTTAATTGAGTTGGCGGAGGTCAGCTTCATGTGCTGATTTAACTCGGTATCCATGAAGGCATTCTTCACAAGTGCCTGGCAGTCGTCGAATACACCGTCGACCTCGATGGCGGTGATATTCTGTCCGAGGGTTGTGAACTGGCACTCTTGAATGGGGCTGACCTTTCCCTTCGGATAGAGCACATAGACATGAATGCCTTCAACGCCGAGGAAACCGTTGGCTACGGCAGAACCTGTATCACCAGAGGTGGCCACAAGAACGTTAACCTCTTGAGAGGTGAGAGGTGAGAGGTGAGAGGTGAGAGAATGGTCTGACTGCTCTTTTCTGATAAAGTATTGGAGCAGACGGGCCATGAAGCGGGCACCAACATCCTTGAAGGCAAGTGTGGGGCCGTGGAAGAGTTCCAGCGTGTAGATGTTATCCTTGACCTTTACGACTGGACAGTCGAAGGAGAGGGTGTCGTAGACAATCTTTTTCAGCGCATCAGCCTCTACATCTTCACCAAAGAAAGCATCGGCGACGGTATAGGCAATCTCTTGGAAGGACAACTTATCGATGTTTTCAAAGAAGTCTTTCGGGAGTGTTTTGATTCTCTCGGGCATATACAAACCTCGGTCTTCTGCCAGACCTTTGACGACTGCCTTGTGCAGATCGGCAATCGGAGCCTTACCATTCGTGCTATAGTATTTCATTTTAATTGATAATTGACAATTGATAATGGATAATTATTGGATACTCATGAGCGTCTGCATGAACTCATTGAGCTTTAGCAGACCGTAAGAGCCTGAAACGCAGGAGATTTCATCATATTGTTGTACCTTGTCAGCATCTATGCCGCGATACCAGATGAGGAAGGGTACAGGTTGTCCTACGTGGATGCGCTGTTCTACCGGAGTCAGATGATCGGGGAGTACGGCGATGCAGACAGGTTCGTTCCATGTCGACACCTTATTATATATATAGGCGATGAGTCGCTGGTCGAGATACTCAATGGTCTTCAGCTTCAGTTCAAGATCACCGTCATGACCAGCCTCGTCGCTGGCCTCTACATGGACAAAGACAAAGTCGTCGTGCTCCAAAGCTTCGATGGCTGCTCTGGCCTTACCCTCATAGTTGGTATCTGCCAGTCCTGTGGCGCCTTCAATCTCGACAATCTTCAGTCCTGCATAGTGGCCGATGCCTCGGATGAGGTCGACGGCAGAGATGACTGTGCCAGACTTCACTTGAGGATACTGTTGCATGAGGGTTTCCATCGAAGGACGATAACCGCCACTCCAAGGCCAGATGCTATTGGCCTGTCGCTCGCCACGCTTGGCACGCTCTTGATTGAATGGATGTTGAGCCAATAATTCCTGAGATTTCAGAATCATCTCGTTGATCAGGTCGGCTGTCTGTTGAGCCGTCAGCCGGCCAACTTCCACAGGAGCGTTTTCCTCTGCCTTCACAAGTAGTCCTCGCCATTCTTCGTTAGGATGGTCATGGGGTGGGGCACAGACGATGTGTTTGGAGCCTCCTTTAATGACCAGCAGATGACGATATTGAATGCCTGTGATGAACTTCACTCGCTCACAACCCTCTCGTTCATTGATGGGTTTAGCCAGCTTTTCGTTCAGATAGTCTATCAGCACGCGGGCATCTTCGGTTTCCAGATTGCCACCATTGTGGGTAATGATCTTGCCGTCTTCAAGGGTGATGATATTGCAGCGGATGGCAAAGTCATCGTCTGCCATTTCGTATCCGATACTGGCAGCCTCCAAAGGACCGCGACCTTCATAAACCTTGTTCAAGTCATAGCCAAGGATGGCTGTATTGGCAACTTCTGAGCCAGGAGGGAATCCCTCTGGCACGGTAATAAGCCTGCCACAGCGGCCTTCACGTGCCAATTGGTCCATCATGGGCTTATGGGCATATTGCAGTAAGGTCTTCCCACCGAGTCGCTCGACGGGAAGATCTGCCATGCCATCACCAAGTATGATGATATGCTTCATAAGTTAAATGTTTGCAATCGACATGATATTGGCGAACACACCGGCTGCTGTTACGGCTGCACCAGCACCATAGCCCTGAATCAACATGGGGTACTCCTTGTAGCGTTCGGTGGTGAGCAGAACGATGTTATTCGAGCCTTCAAGTCCGTAGAAGGGATGACCGTAGGGGACTTCTTTGAGGGCGACATTGGTTTTGCCGTTCTCCATCGTTGCCACAAAGCGCCAACGTTTGTTCTCTGCCTCCAACACCTTGCGACGGGCTTCGAAATCGGCATCCAGCTCAGGCAGACGCTTCCAGAAATCGTCAAGGCTTCCTTCGAAGTAGTCATTGGGTACGAACAGATGCTTCTCCACATCATCCTGTTCCACCTTGTAACCTGCCTCACGGGTCAGGATGACAAGCTTGCGAATAACGTCAGTACCAGAGAGGTCTATACGTGGGTCTGGCTCTGAGTAACGCTGTTCCTTGGCACGGCGAACGGTCTCGGAGAAGGGCACATCGGCTGCAATCTCGTTGAAGATGAAGTTCAGCGTACCACTGAGGATGGCCTCGATCTTTAGGATCTTATCACCCGAGTTGCACAGGTCGTTGATGGTGCCGATAATTGGCAGACCTGCACCTACGTTGGTCTCGTAGCGGAACCACACACCACGGTCGCGAGCTGTCTGCTTTAACTTCAGATAGCTGTCATAATCGCTTGATGCAGCAATCTTGTTAGCTGCCACCACAGAGATGTTATGCTCTAAGAAGGTCTGATAGAGCATGGCAATCTGACGGCTGGCAGTACAGTCTACGAAGACGCTGTTGAAGATATTCATCTTCACAATCTCGTCGCGCATGTGCTCCGTGTTGGCGGGGAATCCTGCACGCAGGATTTTCTCATAATTGTCGAGATCAATGCCGTCACGGTCGAGTACAAAGTTGTCTACATCGCTAATGCCGACTACGTTCAGTTTCAGGCGTCTTGACTGCATCAAGAACTGTTGCTGGGTACGTATCTGCTCAAGCAGCATGCCACCCACGGTACCGATACCACAGATGAAGAGGTTGAGTACCTTGTATTCTGAAAGGAAGAACGAGTCGTGGAGCACATTGAGTGACTTACGCAGGAAACGGCCATCGACAACGAATGAGATGTTGGTCTCAGAAGCACCTTGGGCACAGGCAATCACGCTGATACCTGAGCGGCCAAGTGTTCCAAACAGCTTTCCTGCGATACCAGGTGTCTGTTTCATGTTCTCACCTACGATGGCGATGGTGGCCAGACCACTTTCTACCTGCATGGGGAACATGGCACCCGTCTCTATCTCCTTAGCGAACTCTGCATTCAAAACCTCTGCTGCAGCCTCTGCGTCTTCATCGCGTACACCAATAGAAGTGGAGTTCTCAGAAGATGCCTGTGACACCATGAACACCGAAATGCCCTTGTTGGCCAGTGTAGTGAATATACGGCGGTTCACGCCGATTACACCCACCATCGAGAGACCTGTAACCGTAATCAGTGAGGTGCCCTTGATGCTTGATATACCTTTGATGGGCTTGTTGTCATCTTCAATCTTCTCCTTAATAAGTGTACCCGGATGTTCTGGATTGAAGGTATTCTTAACTTTAATAGGTATATTCTTGACGCAGACAGGATAAATTGTTGGGGGATAGATGACCTTGGCTCCGAAGTTACAGAGTTCCATGGCCTCTACATACGAAAGTTCGTTGATGGTATAGGCACTCTTAATCACCTTGGGATCGGCGGTCATGAAACCGTCTACGTCAGTCCATATTTCCAATACTTCAGCGTTGAGTACTGCTGCAATGATTGAAGCTGTATAGTCACTGCCACCACGACCCAGGTTGGTGGTCTCGTGGGTATCGCGGTCTCTGGCGATGAAACCAGGCACTACATAGATGTTTTTTTCGCTCAGGTCCTTGAAGGTATCCTTTACTAACTGAGTGGTTAGGTCTGCATCAATCACGTGCTTGCCTTGTTTCTTCTCCGTACGGATGAAGTCACGGCTGTTCATGCGGATACCGTTCTTCACCATTGCAGCCACAATGTGCGAACTCAGGCGCTCACCATAGCTCACTATAGTGTCCTCCGTTTTCTTCGAGAGGTCGTGAATCAGGTACACACCGTAGAAGATGCTCTTCAATTGGTCGAAGAGCTGGTCTACATTATTAAATAAGTCTACGCGCTTTTTGTCGTCAGTGATGATCGTGTCGATCATCTGATGGTGGCGCTTTACCATCGCGTCGAATTCCTCGCGATAGTGCTCGTCGCCCTGTTTGGCCATCTGCGACGTGGCAATCAGTTTGTCTGTGATGCCGTCAAGTGCGCTTACTACTACAATGACAGGTTGCGTCCGAGCCTCTGCCTCCA
>JAEETC010000128.1 GCA_016286585.1 Prevotella sp.
TGCGGTTGCGGTATTGCTGGTAACGGTTCTCCCAGACATCCATGAAGTCATCTTCGTAGATATTCCCCTGATTGTAGTCTGCCCGGATGCTGGCACAGGCGGCAATAGAACCGTCGGCCATCACGGAACCCACGCTGACGCCAGCTTGACAGGAGAACAGACGGTTACGCACCTCGCCCTCGTAGTTGCCGAGGAATCCCTCGCAGCCGTAGTCAGCACGTATCCTGCCCTCTTCGCGTACCTTTTTAATATAGTCGAACACCCCACGGAACTCCTCGTTCGTAAGCCTCATCATGGGGTCGAGGGTAGCACGACCTACAGGAAAGACAGTAAAGAGCCGCCAGCGTTTAACCCCCTTAGAAATCAAAAACTCCTTGATTTCATCGAGCTTTTTGTAGTTGCGGCGGGTGACGCAGGTGACGATGTCGAATAAGAACCCCTCAGTTTGTACTAGCATGTCAATGGCTTGGCTGACCATTTGGAAACTTTGCGAATTGCCACGCATCCAGTTATGATCTTCTTCCAGTCCATCGAGGCTAATGGTCATGGAGTGGATGCCGGCCTTCAAGAGCTCCAGCCAGCGTTGAGGTGTCAGATGGAGGCCGTTGGTCACCATACCCCAAGGGAAGCCCTTCTCATAAATGGCTCTTCCGCAGTCTTCAATATCCTTGCGCATCAGTGGCTCACCACCAGAGATGATGACGAACACTTGATGAGGATCGGTCTTTTTCGCGATTCCATCGAGCACTCGGAGGAAATCCTCCTTCGGCATGTCCTTGCTCTCTGATTGCATTTTACAGTCGCTACCGCAATGGCGGCACTTCAAATCACAACGCAAGGTGCACTCCCAGAATAGCTGGCGCAGGGGGTGCTCCTTGACCGCTAACTTATTCTGCTCACGCCACAGTTCGAGGGCAATCTTCTTCTTAAGAGTCAGAGGTGTAGACTTCATGTTATTTCCTCTTCATTTTGACGTCTGCCTGTATTTCGAACTTGCCTTCGTACCATCTTCCGTCACCCTCACCGATCTTCTTGGGCTCAAGCTTCGAAATGTCGATGGTGTCACTTTGGAATTCACCGCCATTGGCTGCACCGTCGACATCTTCCAAAAGAAGAATCTTCTCGTTTAATAGTTGGTGGTACTCTATCTGGTATTTACCTGCCGCATCGGTCATCGTGGAATCGATGCCGTATGCATGCTCCGGCTGTTGATACGGCATAACCTTCAATGTGGCCTTAATACCCTGAATGGGCGTACCAGCCTCATCGGTCACGGTTCCTTTCATAATAAAATGCGCGGTTGGTACACCATACTCCACAGGCACACCATACTCATCCACAATATCATCTGACGAACAAGAATAGCCCAGCATCGACAGCAGCGCTGTTAGGACGGCATTGTACCAACGGTTAAATCTAACTTTCATGATTGTTACTTTTTAATGGGTCCTTTTGTATATATAACAGCCAAAACACTAAAACCCTGCATCAAATTCCGTTAATAATCCTTAATTGATACCAAATGGTTTGCAAAACACCCCTCATGACGAGGTAAATGACCATTGCCAACCATAGTCCATGATTGCCTATAATGCCTACAGTCAGCTCATAAACGCCGAAGAAGACCAAGGCAGACACAAATGAGGAAATAAGCATGCCACGGGTGGCAGTAATGCCGATGAAGATGCCATCCCAGATAAAAGCCACGCTGCCTGCTATGGGAATCAGCCACGTCCACCATAAATATGTTTGGGAGACTTCTATCACCTGTGGCTCGTCCGTCAGAATACTGATGATCCACTTGCCACAGCAGAGATATAATAAAGTGAAGGCTGTTGTGACGATCAATGTCCATAGCCATAGTCTGCGTAAGGTCTCATGGAAAGCGCTCCTGTTGTGTGCCCCATAGGTCTTGCCGCCCAAAGCCTCACCAGCGTAGGCAAAACCGTCCATGAAATAGGAGAAGAAGAGATAGAGTTGCATCATCACCGTGTTGACGGAAAGAATAACCGCCCCCTGACGCGCTCCTGCCGACGTAAAAAAGAGGTTCACCGCCACCAGACAAAGCGTGCGGAGGAAAATGTCGCGATTGACATGGAAGAACTGTCGGATATTCCGGAATACCCGTTGTTTCCGGAAATACCGGAATAATCGTTCATAATAATGTACCAACAGCCCCAGAGCCACGATGAAACCGGCATATTGCGCGATAACTGTGCCCAAGGCAACACCTTCTATCTTCATACCGAAGCCATAGACGAGTGTCAGCGAGGCCAGAATGTTCACAATATTCTGTCCGATGGAGATGACCATCGGGATACGGGTGTTCTGCAGTCCGATATACCAGCCCATCAGACCAGATAGTCCCAGTGAGGCAGGTGCACCCCAGATGACGATGTCGAAATAAGTGGAAGCATAGGGGGCGACATCTGACGTAGGTCCTATCAGCGCAAAAGCCGCCCATTTCATCGGTCCCTGGAACACGATGAATAACAAGGCAATGCCCAGAGCCATCGACAAGGAACGGGCCAGCAGACTGGCGACCTCCGTGAAGTCACGCCTGCCGAGGGCTTGCGAGGTCATGCCACTCGTTCCCATCCGCAGGAAACCGAAGAGCCAGTAGACGAGGTTGAAAATCATCGAGCCTACCGCTACGGCCCCAATATAGACGGCGCTGCCCATGTGACCCACGATGGCCACATCGACAAGTCCCAACAGCGGCACCGTGATGTTCGACACGATGCTCGGCAAGGCGATTTGCAGAATCTGACGGTCTCGGACGTTCATTTTCGCTGCAAAGTTACAAATTTATTTGGTTTTCTTCTCACTTATTCGTAACTTTGCACCCAAAATTCGAAGAAGATGAATATAGAAGCATTGATCAGCAAGGCTGCAGGCGAGGCCGTAAAGGCCCTCTACGGGATGGAAGCATCCGAAAAGATGCTGCAGCTGCAGAAGACGAGAAGTGAGTTCGAGGGAAACCTCACGTTGGTAGTTTTTCCATTTGTTAAGGCTGCACGTAAGTCGCCTGAGCAGACAGCCCAGGAGATTGGCGAATATCTGGTACAGAATTGTCCTGCCATTGAGAAGTTCAATGTGGTGAAGGGTTTCCTGAACCTCTGTATCGGAGACGGGGCCTGGGCAGAACTGCTGAAGGCCATCGATCAGGACGAGCACTTCGGCATGAAGCAGGCTACGGAGGACTCGCCCCTCGTGATGATCGAGTATTCATCGCCCAACACCAACAAACCCCTCCACCTCGGTCATGTGCGTAACAACCTGTTAGGCTGGTCGTTGGCACAGATTATGGAGGCCAATGGCAACAAGGTGGTGAAGACCAATATCGTGAATGACCGTGGTATCCATATCTGTAAGTCGATGCTGGCCTGGCTGAAGTGGGGTAATGGTGAGACTCCCGAGTCGAGCGGCAAGAAGGGCGACCACCTCATCGGCGACTACTACGTGGCTTTCGACAAGCATTATCGCGATGAAATCAAGGAATTAGTAGCCCAAGGGATGGACGAGGAAAAGGCTAAACAGGAGGCGCCGCTCATCAAGGAAGCCCATGAGATGTTGGTGAAATGGGAACAAGGCGACCCCGAGGTGCGTGCCCTTTGGGAGAAGATGAACAACTGGGTGTATGCCGGCTTCGACGAGACCTATAAGAAAATGGGCGTATCGTTCGATAAGATTTATTACGAGAGTCAAACCTACCTCAAGGGCAAGGCTAAGGTGGAGGAAGGACTCGCCAAAGGACTCTTCGAGCGTCATGAGGACAATTCTGTCTGGGCAGACCTCACCAACGAGGGCCTGGACCAGAAGCTGCTGCTCCGTTCCGATGGTACCAGCGTTTATATGACCCAGGACATCGGCACCGCCGAGATGCGTTTCCAGGACTATCCCATCGACAAGATGATCTACGTCGTGGGCAATGAGCAAAACTACCACTTCCAAGTGCTCTCCATCCTGCTTGACCGTTTAGGTTTCAAGTGGGGCAAGGAGCTGACGCACTTCTCCTACGGTATGGTGGAGCTGCCTAATGGTAAGATGAAGTCGCGCGAGGGAACCGTTGTCGATGCCGACGACCTGATGCAGCTGATGGTGGAAGATGCCTATAAGACCTCGATGGAACTGGGCAAGTTCGACGATATGACCGAAGAGGAGCGCCGTGAAATTGCCCGTATCGTGGGTATGGGAGCGTTGAAATACTTTATCCTGAAGGTCGATGCCCGTAAGAACATGCTCTTCAATCCTGAGGAAAGTATCGATTTCAACGGCAATACAGGCCCCTTTATCCAATACACTTATGCCCGAATCCGCAGTATTCTCCGCAAGGCAAAGGGCACACAGTCTCTTCCAAAGGATTCTATTGCCCTCAATGAGAAAGAGGTGGAACTGATTCAGAAGATGAACGAGTTTGGCGCTGCCGTAGAACAGGCAGGTAAGGACTATTCACCCTCAGGCATCGCCAACTATTGCTATGAACTGACTAAGGTGTTCAATCAGTTCTACCACGATTACTCGATTCTCAACGAGCCCGACGAGCAGAAGAAGCTCTTCCGCATCATGCTGGCTAAGAACGTGGCCAAGATTATCAAGAACGGCATGGGCCTGCTGGGCATCGAAGTCCCAGAGCGCATGTAAATAAGCATCGGACTATACGGACTTGCGCGGACAAAAAGTCCGAGACAGTCCGTATAGTCCGATGCAAAAATAGAATCGCCCGATGCAAAAGAAGATGCAAAATCCGCCAGATTATCGTAGCGACACGGTATTGCCTTTGCCACCTGAGGTACGGGCAGATGCGTGGGCGGTGGATGCGGCCTGTTCGGGCAATCCCGGACCGATGGAGTATCAGGCCATCGACCTGCAGACGGGCTATCAGGTGTTCCACTATGGTCCCGTACACGGCACAAATAATATAGGTGAATTCCTCGCCATTGTCCATGCACTTGCCCTCTGCTGGAATGAGGGACTGCACAACAAGACCATCTACAGCGACTCCTATAACGCCATCCTCTGGGTCACGAAGCGCAAGTGCAAGACCAAGCTCGAGCGCACGCCGCAGACCGAACCCCTCTTCCAGATCATCGCCCGTGCCGAGTACTGGTTACAGACACATAACTTCCGCAATCCCATCATCAAGTGGGAGACCCAGAAATGGGGCGAGGTGCCTGCCGATTTCGGGCGTAAGTAATAATCATCTGATTGTCGTAGGATTCAGAACGAATTACCTCTACATTCGCAGGTATCTGTGGGGCACGGGTACCACCTGACACCGTCATCGTGGTATTCGTCTCTACACGTATCTCGTCCCACAAATTCTGCACAAGGAAAGAACGGAGTGTCTCTGCACCACCTTCGACAATGAGCGACTGGATGTTATGGGCATGCAGACTCTCAAGGTTCAATGGGTGTGCATGGTCGATGACAAGACGTTTGGGGTTCTGTCCATGCCAGTCACGGACGGTGAGTTGAGGATGGTCGCGCTCATTGGTAACACGTCCCACAAGGATGGCATCTTCCTCAGCCCGGAGCTTATGGGAGAGCATCTTCGTGAAGTCGTTGGAAATCTGCACAGGTTTGTACTGGTCATCGATAAAACCATTCGCCGTCTGCGCCCATTTCAGGATGATATAGGGGCGTTTCTCCCGATGGAATGTGAAGAAACGACGGTTCAGCTCTTTGCATTCCTTCTCCAAGACACCCACCTTAACGGCGATGCCGGCATTCTGGAGTTTCTTGATACCACGACCCTGTACCTCAGCGAATTCATCGATACAGCCTACGACCACCCGTCGCACACCCTTCCTAATGATTAGGTCGGCACATGGGGGTGTCTTGCCATAGTGCGAACATGGTTCAAGTGAGACATACATCGTTGCCTCCTTCAGCAGCGTCTCATCCTCCTGGTTCACAGAGGCAAAGGCATTCACTTCGGCATGGCCCTCGCCGCAACGCACATGATACCCTTCGCCGATAATCCTTCCGTCAGCACTCACAATCACTGCCCCCACCATCGGATTGGGCTTTGCATTCTGCCGTCCGTTCTTGGCCAGCTGTATGCAGCGTCGCATGTATTTTTCGTCGTCAGTCATAAAAACTCTTAATTCTTAATTCTCAATTAATTTGTATCTTTGAGACTTTGTCTCGAAAATAGGCTGCATCTCGGAAATGAAAATAATTCGCAAATTATTTTGCATTTCACTCGATTTGCACTATCTTTGCACCCACTATGACATATGAAGAACTCTGGCACAGACTAACCCCACTCTACGAGCCAGGCGAGGCAAAAGCCATCGTCAGGCTGTTACTCGACGAGCGCTATGGGCTGTCGTGGGCTGACGTTCTTGGGGGCAAAGTTACAGAATTATCGGCAAACGACCAAACGGAACTGGAAAAAATGATGCTTCGGCTGGAGAATGGCGAGCCCATACAATATATAATAGGTGTAGCTGACTTCTGTGGACGACAGTTTCGCGTGGCTCCTGGCGTGCTGATTCCAAGGCCGGAAACCGAGGAACTCTGTCGTTGGATAATCTCACAAAAGGGACAGTCCCCTTTGTGCGAAATCCTTGATATCGGGACAGGCAGCGGCTGCATCGCCATCACGCTCGCCCTCGAACAGCCAGATGCCCATGTGACGGCCTGGGACATCAGCGACGAAGCCCTCCGCATAGCACAAGAGAACGCCATCTCTCTTGGTGCAAATGTCTGTTTTAAGAAAGAAGACATCTTAAACATTCCTCATTCTTCGAAATACTCCCTTATCGTGAGCAATCCTCCTTATATCCAGCCGAAGGAGCGCGATGGAATGGCAGAAAATGTGCTTAGTTATGAGCCGTCGTTAGCGCTATTCGCCCCAGAGGAGAATCCCATCGTATTCTACCAGCGCATCGGCGACTATGCTTGGCAGAGCCTCCACGCAGGAGGCCAGCTCTGGTTCGAGCTGAACCCGTTGACTGCCGAGGATGTGAGTAACTATCTGCAATGCCTCGGTTTCATCGACATTGAGATCCTCCAGGACCAGTTTGGCAAACAGAGATTCCTTAAAGCCACTAAGATATGAAAAAAGCCATCACAGAACAAGAAGCCTACCTCCAACTGGCAGCCCTTTGTGCCCAAGCTGAACATTGCCAGCAGGAGATGCGCGACAAGATGCGACGCTGGGAACTCGATGAAACGGCACAAAACCGCATCGTTGCACGACTTGTCAAGGAACGCTACATTGACGACGAGCGCTATGCCCGTGCCTTCGTGAAAGAAAAGATCCGCTATAACAAATGGGGTCGCCGTAAGGTGCAGCAAGCCCTCTGGCTGAAGCACATCGACTCGGAAATCCAGCAGCGCGTGCTCGATGAAATCGACGAAAAAGAATACCTTGACGTTCTGCGACCCCTGCTGAAACAGAAGCGGAAGAGCATCCGCGCTATGAGCGATTATGAACTGCGGCAGAAACTTGTGCGCTTCGCCCTTGGTCGTGGTTTCGGATTCGACATCATCCGCCAATGTCTGGATGTGGATGACATCGATATCGACGAAGAAGACGAAGACTAAACAGTAATTGTAAATTCCCATGGTGGTTAGTTTCTGGCATAGACTGCTTGACTTGATTTCTCCACGGCTCTGCGTGGTATGTGGCCAACGGCTGACAGTCAGCGAAGACGTCATCTGTACCAAATGTAACCTGCACCTGCCTCGGACAGATTTCCATCAAGACCCTTACGAGAACGAGATGGCCAAGTTGTTCTGGCATCAGATACCGATCGAGCGCGCCACAGCCCTCTTTTACTATGAGTCGCACGCTGAGACGGCCAACATCCTCTACGAACTGAAATACAAGGATCATCCTGAGGTCGGCGAGGTGATGGGCAGGCTGATGGCCAAAGAACTGCAACCCTCAGGATTCTTCGATGGAATCGATGGAATTGTGCCCATACCGTTGGCTAAGAAGCGTCAACGGCAGCGTGGTTACAACCAGAGTCTGGAGATAGCCCGTGGCATCAGCGAGATTACCGGCCTGCCTATCTATAATAAGGTAGTTAGGCGCAAGGCCTTTGAGGGGAGTCAGACCAACAAGGGTCGATGGGAGCGCAACGAGAACGTGGAGGGTGTCTTTGAACTGAAGGATGCCTCAGTCATTCAGGGCAAGCATCTGCTGATGGTCGACGATGTGGTCACCACAGGCGCCACCGTCATCGCCTGCGTTCAGGAACTCTGCAAGGCAGGCAATGTCAAAGTGAGCGTCATTGCCCTCGGCTTTTCCAAGAGTTAACAGGCTTATATTGAATCGACAAGGCGACAGATGGTTTCCAGATAGCGGCGGTCCGTCTCGTCGAACGTTGCCAGTTCCTTGCTGTCGATATCGAGCACTGCCGTTACCTCACCCTCCTTCGAGAACAGGGGCACGACAATCTCTGAACGCGAAAGACTACTGCAGGCGATATGACCAGGGAACTGCTCGACATCTGGTACGACGATCGTCTCTTTACGCTGCCAGGCTGTACCACAAACGCCTCGTCCAAAGGGGATGTGCATACAGGCCACAGGCCCTTGGAACGGCCCCAGCACCAGCTCTTGTCCGCTGCCGTCAGACGAAGCGTCCTTCGGCATCACCCGATAGAACCCAGTCCAGAAGAATCCCATCGTCTCGTGGATGGCAGCCGCCACATTGGCCATCACTGCCACCATATCCCTCTCGCCCTCGATCAGGCTCCGTATCTGCTCCGTCAGCAGACGGTATTTCTCTTCCTTCATTTCCGTTTCCAAGTCTGCGTTTCGTAGAAGATGCCGAGATAACCTCTCACCTTCAGGTTGTTGCCTTCGAGCCAGATGGTGCACTTGTAGGTCTTGCCGTTCTTCGGGTTGTATATTTTGCCGCCTTCCCACTTGTCTTTCGATTTGGAAAGACCGCTCAAGATGTTTACGCCCATCAGTTTGCGCTCCTTGAGTTTGTTGTCGGGGTTGTGCTTATCCTTTGTTTCAGGACCCTGCTGCAGCCACACGATCTTACCATTGATCTTATCGCCCTGCTGATAAATCTCCACTTGGGCATCGCCAGCCTCCGTGATCCACTTGCCCATAATTCCCTGCGCCCATCCAGACATAGCTGCGAAGGCAAAAACTAAACTAAATAATACTTTTTTCATTGTTGTTTAAAAGTCTTTTATCTCACAATGGGGCAAAGATACAACATTTTTTGCATTTTTGTTCGTCTATTCGGAAATATTTCATATTTTTGCACGTAGAAGTTATAGTTAATATAAAGTTAAACCCTTTTCTATGAGTATGAATTTATTACTAAATGTTTCTTTTGGTATTTTTGCTTTTCTGCCACAAGGATGGGTGTTTATGATTCTAATAATGTTATTGGAATCCTTCATCATGTCTGAATTGTTATGCAAAAGCAAATTGAATAA
>JAEETC010000129.1 GCA_016286585.1 Prevotella sp.
CGCGGTATTTCTCGAAAGTGTTCCGCCAGTATAGCAACGGCCTCTCGCCCCTGGGATGGATTCAGCAGTATGTGGCAACGCAGGCGAAGCTGATCATGGACACACATCCCAACCAGACGGTCAAGGAGACCGCCTATCAGCTCGGTTTCCCCACGACCGCCAATTTCTGCCGATACTTCAAACACGCCACCGGCATCTATCCTCAGGAATATAAAAAGAGGATGAGTTAGCGGCGGACGTCATTAACCAAATATTCTTACAAACCGCGAGCCTTCAGAAGACTGGAGGCATCGGGCTGCTGCATGCCGGTGAAGTCGGTGAACATCTGCATGAGGTCGCCCGTGTTACCGCGGCTCAGGATCTTGTCGCGGAAATCCTGGCCTGTGGCGGGATCAAGCGCACCTCGCTTGGCGAAGACATCGGCAATGTTCACGGCCAGCACCTCGGTCCACAGATAACTGTAGTAGCCGGCGGCATAGCCCCCACCCCACACGTGGTTGAAGTAACTGGTATGGTAACGGGGCGGTATCTGCTCGTTCAGCAGTCCTATCTGCCGCAGGGCTTCGGTCTCGAAGTCGGCAGCCTTGTCAGCCGCAGGAACATCTTTTGAGGCGAGCATGTGCCAGGCCAGGTCGACGCAGGTGGCTGCGAGGTTCTCGCCGAGGGCATAGGCCGTCTGGAAGTTGATGCTCTGGAGCATGCGCTCCTTGAGGTCGGCAGGCATGGGCTCACCCGTCTCACAATGGCGGGCATAGTGGTCGAACACCTCGGGAATGGATGCGAACGACTCGTTGAACTGCGAGGGCATCTCGACAAAGTCGCGGGCGACGCTGGTGCCGCTCAGGCGGTTGTACTGGCAGTCGGAGAGAATGCCGTGCAGGGCGTGGCCGAACTCATGGAACATGGTGGTCACCTCGTCCCACGTCAGCAGCGACGGCTGGCCCTCGGGGGCCTTGGCACTGTTGCAGACATTGAAGATAACAGGTATCTGGTTCCACTGGCGGCTCTGCTTCTGGAAGCCGTCCATCCAGGCTCCGCCGCGCTTTGTGGGCCGGCGGAAGTAGTCGGTGTAGAAGAGGGCCTTGGTCTTGCCGTCCTTGTCGACGACCTCGAAGGCCTTCATGTCAGGATGGTAGAGGGGGATGTCGTCGCGCAGCTTGAAGGTGAGGCCGTAGGCACGGTAGGCGGCATAGAAGACACCGTTGATGAGCACGCTGTCGACATTGAAATAGGGCTTCACCTCGTCGTCGGAGACGTTCAGGAGCTCTTTCTTCATCTTGGCGGAATAGTAGAAGCGGTCGTAGGGCTGGAGCTGAAAGTCGGGGCCCTGGGTCTTGCGGGCGAAGTCCTCGATGGCCTTCGTCTCGGCATCTGCCTTCGGCGAGTACTGGCTGATGAGGTTCTTCAGGAAGGCATAGACATTCTCGGGGGTCTTGGCCATCGTCTTCTCCAGTGAGTAGGCGGCATAGTTGGGATAGCCCATGATCTCTGCCTGCTCGGCACGCAGCCTGGCGATCTCGCTGACCAGGGCGAAGGTGTTGTACTTGCCTGTGCCGTCGGCACGATGGACGGAAGCCTCGAAGACCTTCTTGCGCAACTCGCGATTGTCGAGGCTGGCGAGGATGGCCTGCTGGGTGGTGTTGACGATCACGATGGCGTAGGGCGCCTTCTTGCCTAGGTTCTCTGCATCCTTCTGGCACTGGGCGATGTCGGCCTCGCTGAGACCTGCGAGATCTTCTTTCTTTTCCACCCAGACGACAGCATCATTCGTGGCATCGGGCAGCATGTCGCCCCACTCTGTCTGCAGGTCGGAGATGCGCTTGTTGATGGCCTTCATGCGCTCCATCTTGTCGTCAGACAACAGGGCACCCTTGCGAACGAACTCCTTATAGGTTTCCTCCAAGAGTTTCTGGTCCTCGCCCTGGAGAGACGCATATTCCCTGTCATAGTCCTGCTTGACACGCTCGAAGAGCTGTTTGTTGAACATGATCTCGTTCTCGAGGTCGGTCAGCATGGGCTGGACCTTTTTCTCTATCTCTCCCAGTTCCGGGGTCTTGTCGGCCTCTACAAGGGCAAAGAACACGCGGCTCACACGATCCAACACCTTTCCACTCTCCTCGTAGGCGAGAATGGTGTTCTCGAAGGTGGCGGAATCGGGATTGTCGACGATGGCGGCAATCTCGTCACGGGTCTGCTGGATGGCCGTCTCGAAGGCGGGCAGATAGTCGGAGGTCTGGATCTTGCTGAAGTCAGGTGCTCCGAAAGGTGCTGTACTCTCCTGCAACAGGGGGTTCTCACGCTGTGCCTGCTGACAGGCACCCAAGGACATCGTCAAGGCTGATGTCACAACGATACTCATAAGGGCTTTTGATTTTTTCATATTCTTTTATTCATCTGGGAGGAAAAGGGGATCTTCCGGCATGACCATAACAGGCTCTGACTCAGCAGCCTGAAGGATATTCTCAGGTACATATTTCTTATCGACCACCAGGCGGAACATGTATTCACGGAACCAGCGGGCAGACATGATCAGGCAGCCCTGCTGTCCCCAGGAGGCGCCCCATGAATTCTCCACCTTCCACTTCTTCACCTGACCGTTCTCGTCGAGATCGACGGCCGTCAGCGTCATGGCATGGGTGGAACCGCTGTCGAAGGTTGAGATGCGCTGGGCCTTGTCCATGCCGAAGGTGGTGCCGAAGAGCGACTCGTAGTCGAAGTTCTCAATATCGGCATAGCCGCGCTTGCGGTCGAGGAACTTACCCACGTCGTAGCTGCTGTAGAGCTTGCGGCCGTCCTTGAGCGAGGCGATGGCCATCTGCTCGATGTCCTCCATCGGCAGGTTGACGTATCGCCAGTTATGACCGTCGTAGGTATGGCGGTCGTACTCCACCTCATAGGTCTTGTAATAAGGACGGCGGGGATCGTTCATCGCCATGATGAAGGTGCCGTTGAGGGGACCTCCCACAACTTCCTGATAAAACGACTGGGGGGTGTATTCCCTGGCAGGGCCCAGAGCCTTGCCGTTCTTGTCCTTGAAGGCGTAGGTGAACTTCTGTGGCGGTTCGCCGATGGTCATGATGATCATCCTGTATATCTGACTCAGCATGCGGGTCTTGGCCTTGTCGATGGAGTTCTGCTTACGGTCCTTCTGGGCCATGTCGCGCAACTGGAGGCCATACTCACGGAGCTTCGAGGCAATCAGGGAGCGCATCTTCGAGGTGTTGTCGCTGCTATAGCTCTCAGGCATCACCTCGGCAGGCACCAAGCCGTACTTCTCTGCCAGGTCGGAGACGCCGCAGAACGTGCCGCCATCACCTATCGGACTTTTGAAGAAGAAGCGCACACGAGGGTCGTCGATAGGCAGCTTGCCTGTATCGACACAGCCCTGAAGCATCAGGTTGGACTTCTCCAGCTGGTCCCAGACGAAGAGATAGGCCTGCGAGAGTTCCAGTTGTATGGAGTCGCCATGCTGACGGGTGTAGTTGGAACGCAGCACGTTGAAGCCGCTGAACATCCAGCAACGGCCCGACGACTTCTGGTCGGTGATGGACTGTTTCTTCGTCTCAACAGAGAAATAGGTGTCGAGGGCTCCCGCATTCTGACGGTTTGTCGACAGGGCATCGATGCTGTTGACGGCCACTGCGTTGACCAGCGCACGGTTGACGGGTTCTGCCTGCTGCTCTTTCTGGATATCCCGCAGCATCTCGCCGGAGATGCCTCCTGGCTTGGTCTGGGCGTTGGCAACAGTCAGGCTGCCAACGGCCAGGAGTGTACACAATAGTTTTTTCATTTGACTTTCGTTTAGTTTTTTTGGTAAATAATCTTTACTTCTTATTTGACGTGACACGGAGGGTCTTCACCTGGCCGCTGTTGGTGGTCTTCTTCGTGGTAGTCTTCGAAGTGGTGGCGGCCTTCGTGGTCGTCTTCGTCGAGGTGGCAGCAGGCTTCTTGTAATACTGCTGAGCCTCAGGGAGCCAGCCCTGAATCTGACGGATACGGGTCTCGTCGGACGGGTGGTCACTCAGGAACTCCGAAGTTTTGTTGGTGCTGCTGGCTGCCATGCGCTGCCAGAAGGTGACGGCCGTCTGTGGGTCATAACCCGCCATAGCGGCGAAGATCAGTCCCATGTGGTCGGCCTCGCTCTCATGATTGCGCGAGTAGCTCAAGTTCTTGAAATTGAATCCGTTAGCCACGACAGCGCTGATCAGCGACGTAGTATTTGTACCCACACCGAGCATGCCAGCCAATGCGGCTCCGATCTGGAGCCCCTGCTGCTGCTTCATCTGGGTACTCATCTGCTCGGCAGAGTGACGGGCTACGGCATGGGCGATCTCATGACCCAGCACGATGGCCAACGACGACTCGTCCTGAGTGACGGGCAGGATACCCTCGTAGACCACAATCAGTCCGCCAGGCATGCACCAGGCATTCACCTGATTATCCTGCACAAGGTTGAACTGCCAGTTGAAATTGGCCAGTTCCGAAGCTAAGCCAGCGGCATTCATGTAGTTGGTGACGGCATTGGCAAGGTTCTGCCCCACCCGCTTCACCATCGCCGTGTTGGCGGCATTGGTCGACAGCTTGGCCGTCTTCATAAACTCCTGATACTGCTGGGTAGCCAGGCTCAACACCTGACCATCTTCAACCATCAGACTCTGTGTTCGGCCCGTGATGGGCACAGTGTGGGCAGTGCCGCAGCCAACGAGGACCACAGCTACCACGAAGAAAAGCATTACTTTCAGTTGTCTCATATTCGAATATGTTTAGGTTTATGCGTGCAAAGATAGTGTAAAATTTCGATTAAGCGAAGAAAATGTGAATAAATTATCATTTTTGAGCACAAAAGAGAGGCATCCCTTGCGGAATGCCTCCCAAAACTTCTAAAAACCTTAAATCACTTTTTCATTTTACTTGTTCAGACCACGGTTGATGATGGTGGCGTTGAGCAGTTTGAGATAAATGTGCATCTGCTCATCGTTCAGCACATAGCGCATCCACTTCACATCGTTGTCGATGGCACGGTTCACGTAAGCCTTGCGGTCGTTCTTACCATACTCGGCGGCGAACTTCAGCTCGGAAGCGAATGTGTGGTGAATCTCTGCCACTGCCTCCTTCTGGTCGTCAGCCAGATTCAGAGCCATGGAGAGCTTGTTCATATTGATATTCAAATCATAAGCCTCCATACTGTCTACATTGGCTGCATTCTCACCTTCTGCAAATGCGGTTGTCATACTCAGCATTGCAATCATTGTCAAAATCATCTTTTTCATCTTTTTACCCTTTCTTTTCTTTACTCAGAGCGGTGTGTTGAGCCGCCCCTACTTTAATACTTTGTTATCCTTTTAATGTCTTTTGACGATGCAAAGGTACGGCGACTTTTTGGAACTCACAAGCTTTTTTGTGTAATTGTGTGCGATAACAGCCCTTTTGTTGATACATGTCAAATAATAGCGCAAATCATGAAATAATCATATTTTCGGCGTAAATTGGCACGTATATCAGGGAAAATGCGTAACTTTGCACCGCATTATATAAATAAGGTATAAGAATGGATAAACCACAGAACAGATTCCTGTCAGTTGCATACCAGCTGTACACCGTCACCAATGGAGAAAAGTCGCTGGAGGAACAAACCAGCACGGAGCACCCCTTCGAGTTCATCACCGGATATGGTATCGCCCTCGATGCCTTTGAGAAGAACCTCGTCAATCTGGAGAAGGGGACGGAGTTTGACTTCATCCTTCAGCCATCCGAAGCCTTCGGGGAGTATATTCCAGAGGGCAGACACAAGCTGGAGCGTGATATTTTCACCATCGACGGCAAGTTCGACCACGAGCATATCTTCGAGGGTGCCATCGTCACGATGAATGATACCGAAGGCCATCACTTCATGGCTAAGGTGGTGAAGATCGAGGATGACGGCGTGACCATCGACACCAACCACCCGCTGGCTGGGAAAGCCCTGAACTTCAAAGGACACATGATTGAGAACAGGGAGGCTACCGAGGAAGAGATCCAGAAGCTTATCAAACAGCTGACTGGCGGCTGTCAGGGTTGCGGGCATCACGGTGGAAACTGTGGCGAAGGTTGCGGCGATGGCTGCGGCGAAGGCTGCGGTGAAGGCTGCGGAGGATGCCATTAAAAGGTAAAAAGGTAAAAAAGTAAAAGGTGAAGAATGAATACGTTTGGAACCATATTCAGACTGACGACCTTCGGCGAGAGTCATGGTGAGGCTATCGGCGGTGTCGTCGACGGTATGCCGCCAGGCATAGACATCGACGTGGCGTTCATCCAACAAGAGCTGAACCGCCGTCGCCCCGGACAGAGCAAAATCACCACCTCACGGCAGGAGCCGGACCAGGTGGAGCTGCTCAGCGGCGTCTTTGAGGGAAAGTCAACGGGCTGCCCCATCGGCTTCATCGTCAGAAACCAGAACCAGCATTCTCAGGACTATGAGAATATGCGCTGTCTGTTCCGCCCCTCTCATGCCGACTACACCTATTATAATAAATATGGTATCCGCGACCATCGCGGTGGAGGCCGTTCGTCGGCCCGCATCACCATCAGCCGCTGTGTAGGTGGGGCGTTGGCGAAGCTGGTACTGAAACAGAAGGGCATCAGCATACAAGCCTACACGTCGCAAGTGGGCAATATAGCACTCGACCGCGACTATCACCATTACGACCTCTCGCTGACGGAGACGAACGCCGTTCGCTGTCCTGATCCGGAGAAGGCTGCAGAGATGGAGGAATTGATCTCTCGTATAAAAACAGAGGGCGACACCATCGGTGGTGTGATTACCTGTGTCATCAAGGGCTGTCCTGCAGGACTGGGAGAACCGGAGTTCGGTAAGCTCCATGCTGCCCTGGGTGCTGCCATGCTGAGCATCAACGCCGTGAAGGGCTTTGAATATGGCGAAGGTTTCGATGGTGTCACTGCCAGAGGATCAGAGCAGAATGACATTTTCGTACCCTCGGAAGGAGGGATAACCACCGCCACCAATCACAGCGGCGGCATCCAAGGAGGTATCTCCAACGGTCAAGACATCTATTTCCGCGTGGCCTTCAAACCTGTAGCCACCATCCTCCAGGAACAACAGACCATCGACCTTGAAGGAAATCCCACCACCTTCACGGCTCGCGGTCGTCACGACCCGTGCGTTTTACCAAGGGCTGTACCTGTGGTAGAAGCGATGGCTGCAATGGTCATTTTAGATAACATTTTACTGAGAAACTCAGCCATTTTATAGAAAAATGCGGTTTGTATGCAAAAAAAAACAAAAAATGTTTGGTACTATCAGAAACTTTGCTTAAATTTGCAACTGCATACAGGGGTTTGTGAAAATCCTAATATGCTTTAGTTAAGTCTAGTTTAGTTTTTGTGTTGGTTGAGGGCTGGCGATTGCCAGCCCTCAAATTGTTAATGATTCCCCTCGAAGAGGGGCTGCCGATTGGCAGCCCTCAAATTTGTTTTTAAATAACCCCTATGATTTCTTGTACGGATTGGCACCCATGACTATCAAGCCATTCATTGATGCCATCGCGCACCTTGATGGATATAGCCGGATCGAGGAAGTTGGCCGTACCAATCTCAATGGCCGTAGCACCAGCCATTAAGAACTCTATCGCATCCTTCGCCGAACAGATGCCACCCAAACCAATAACGGGAATCTTGACGGCTTTCGCCACTTGCCACACCATTCTCAGAGCCACGGGCTTCACGGCTGGACCGCTCAATCCACCAGTATTGATGCTTAGAAGCGTCTTGCGCTTCTCGATGTCGATCGCCATTCCCATCAGCGTATTGATGAGCGACACGCTGTCGGCTCCCTCCGCCTCGACGGCACGAGCAATCTCCGCAATGTCCGTCACATTGGGCGAGAGCTTGACAATCAGCGTCTTATGATAAGCCTTTCTGACGGCCTTCACCACACTCGAAGCCCCAGCACAGGTGACACCGAAGGCCATACCACCGTCCTTCACATTAGGACAGGAGATATTCAGTTCGATGGCGGGGATGTTCGCGAGAGCATCAATCCGGGCTGCACACTCGGCATAGTCCTCAGGCGACGAACCGCTGACGTTGACAATCATATTCGTGTCGATATCCTTGATCTGCGGATAGATATGTTCGCAGAAATAGTCCACACCCTTATTCTGCAGTCCCACGCAGTTGAGCATGCCACTGGCCGTCTCAGCCATACGGGGATAGTCATTACCTTCACGAGGCTTGAGGGTCGTACCTTTCACGATGATGCCGCCGATACCGTCGAGCGGCATCAGGTCGGCAAACTCCAAGCCATAGCCGAAGGTGCCCGAAGCGGTCATCACAGGATTCTTCAGCGCCAGATCCTTTATCTTTACACTTAAATCAGCCATCTTCAATTATCCATTATCAATTATCCATTACCAAAGCAATCGCTTTGTGTCAAACACCGGACCGTCCTTACAGACGCACACATTTGTGGTTTGAGGCTCCCCTCCTTGGGAGGGGTCGGGGGAGGTTTTCACCTTCTCGACACAACAGAGACAGGCTCCCAGACCGCAGGCCATCAGATTTTCGAGCGAAACTTCACATTCGATGCCCTCGGCCTTTGCCAAACGGGCCACCGCCTTCATCATCGGTGTGGGACCACAGGTGGAGATACGGTCAAAACGCTCCTGCTGAAGGATGCTGTGATTGGTCACGAAGCCCTTCTCACCCTCGCTGCCGTCTTCGGTGGTTACATGCACACGCCCGTACCTTTTATATATATCAAGCATCAGCAGATCTTTGGATGTCCTGGCTCCCAAGAGGAACGTGGGTTCGATACCCTGACACTGCATCTCGGCACCCATATAGAGCAAGGGCGCTACCCCCACTCCACCACCGATCAGCAGCACCTTTTCACCCTGTTTAGCAGCTGTAAAGCCATTGCCAAGCGGCAACAGACAGTTCAACAGGTCGCCAGCCTTCAACTCTGCCAGCCTACGGGTTCCCTCGCCAACGGTTGCCACCAGCAGCCACAGCTCATTCTGTTCGCGGTCAACGAAATTGATGGAGATGGGCCGACGCAGGAACGTGCCAGGCGAACCATCCACCCGCACCTCGACAAACTGCCCAGGCAACATCTCCGGCAGCGGTTTCTCGTCGGTAAGCCTGAGCAGCACATACCGCTCATGGATCCTTTCCACCGCCTTCACGGTCAAATCTAACAAATATTTCTTCATCATGGCTGCAAAGGTACTCTTTTTTCCCAATACTTGCAAGTTTTATGTTTTATATTCCTTTTTTATTTGATAATTCAGAGTTTTTTC
>JAEETC010000130.1 GCA_016286585.1 Prevotella sp.
CCCCGGGGCGACTGGAGGGGAAGAAGAGTATAATGATTAATAATTATATAATTACTTTATATATAATATATATATTATATATAAAGTAACTCTATAGCGCGTCCTATAGGGTGAAGGCATGTTTTCAAAACTGTAACTGTCACACTGTAACGCAAGAGCTCAAACAGAACGCGAAATTATTTGACATGACGCATCACGATCATCCCCCACTCTACGGAGGGCTCAGCAAACTCCGACTTTCCTGCCATGAAACTCGGGCTTTCCCGTTATGAAACTCCGACTTTCCTTAGCCCTTCGTCAGGGCGCAAAAAACCACGAAAAAAGGGCAGCTACGGCCGCCCTAATTGTTGGTAAATAATATTGACTTCTGCCGGCAGGAATGTCCGGCGCTTCAGCTGTGCGAGGTGCGCCAAGGCAGGATCTTCGGCCAGGAGTGACTTCAGTTTGAGCCAGGCTGACTGCGCCTGGATGAAGGGGAAATACTTCTGCGCGAGCTCCGAACGACCTAATGATGTAATAGAATTTTGTTGCATAGATTTATTTGTTCTTCGGCACTACAAAAGTACTAAAAATACTCGAGATCGCCAAATATCCAGGCGACAAAATTGATGATAAATTGTTATGCTGTTAATCTGTGCGCATTCGGTGTCATACCAGTGCGCGACTTGAACAGGCGCGAGAAGTGTTGCGGGTATTCGAAGCCGAGCTGGTAGGCGATTTCGCTGACAGGCAGACGGGTCTCGACGAGCAGCTGCTTGGAACGTTCGATGACGGCATCCTGGATGTGGCGCTGGGCGGTGGTGCCGCTCTCCTTGCTGATGAGGTCGCCGAAGTAGTTGGGTGACAGGCAGGCCTTGTCGGCGAAGTAAGCTACGGTGGGCAGACCGTGACGTTCTGGATGACCGCTCACGAAGTACTCGCGTAACTGCTGGTGGAAGGCGGTGAGGATGTCGCTGTTCACCTTGTGGCGCGTGATGAACTGGCGGTCGTAGTAGCGCATGCAGTAGTCGAGCAGCAGGCCGATGGCATCGGTGATGAGCGTCTGCGAATGGCGGTCGATGGGGTGCTGCAGCTCCTCCTCGATTCTGTCGAACAGTTCCACCACCATGTGCTGCTCGCGTTCCGAGAGGTGCAGGGCCTCGCGCTGGTCGTAGTCGAAGAACGTGTAGTCGTTGATGCGTCGGGCGAGCTGTGTGCCGTAGAGCAAATCAGGATGGAACAGCAGTCCGCGCGAGGGCGGCATAGGGCGGCTCTCGTCCCACTCCACCTCGACCACCTGTCCTGGTTTGAAACTCACGACGGTACCCTCCTGATAGTCGTACTTCTCGCGTCCGTAGCGTATCGAGCAGCCGTCTCCCTGCTTCAGGAACAGCGCATAGAGGCCGTAGTTCAGCCGCGAGTGGTTCAGGTTGCTGGCCATCGGCTCGGCGTGGTTCACCACCGTCACCAGCGGGTGCAGCGTCTCCCATCCGTACAGTTTGTTGTACGCATCCACGCTGTCTATCTGGATGATTCTGTTGTTGGTCATTTTAGATTCTCTTGGAAGAATGTATCAAGCTTGTCGAAAGGGATGTAGCTCTGTTCACCACCATCATAAAGGTCGCAATGGGTAGCACCAGGGACGATGTAGAGTTGTTTGTTGCCGCAATTGAGGATGAACGGCTCTGCAAGCGGAGCATTAAGCGGCTGCAAGTTCTCGTCTTGCCCTTGCAAATTAACCTTTTCACCCGTCATGTTCTCGAAGGCGGTGATGCCGAAATAGCGGCTGTGGGCCTTCTCGCCGTGAAGGATGAGGACAGCATTGTCAATCTCGTTGGTGAACTTGAGGAAACCTGCATTGAGCCAAGGCAGGACGGATGTCTTGTTCCAGCCCTCGTTGGAATTGAGGCTGCGGGCATGGTAGCCACGCTTTGTCTTATAGTAGGCGTGATACTGCTGGACGAACCACGGCGCATCGGTCGGGTCTTCCACCACACCACCTGCACGCTCGTAGGAACCGCTCTGGTAGTCCTTCAGCCGCTGCTCGGCCAGGAATTTACGCATCTCGTCACGCGCTTCTTTGCTGTCGCCGTCGTCGTGATAGCCGTTCTGCGACACACGGCTCATGTCGTACATCGTCGTTGCCACGGTGGCCTTAATACGCGGGTCGAGCGCCGCTGCGTTGAGGGCGATGCCTCCCCATCCGCACACGCCGAGGATACCCACTCGATCAGGGTTCACATCGTCGCGCGACATGAGGTAGTCAATCGCCGCAGAGAAATCCTCCGTGTTGATGTCGGGAGAGGATACATAGCGAGGTTCGCCGCCCGACTCGCCTGTGTAGCTGGGGTCGAAGGCGATGGTCAGGAATCCCCGCTCGGCCATTGTTTGGGCGTAGAGACCGCTCGACTGTTCCTTCACCGCACCGAAAGGACCGCTACAAGCGATGGCCGGCAGTTTGTCCTTAACGCCTTTTGGCTTATACAAATCCGCTGCGAGTTCGATGCCGAAGCGGTTCTTAAACGTGACCTTCTTATGGTCTACCTTATCACTCTGTGGAAACACCTTGTCCCACTCCAGAGTTAGTTGCAATGTCGTATTCATATCTTCGTTTGTAGTTTGTTTGTTCGTGCAAGCCGTGAGCGTCATGCCCATCAGCACAGCGGCCAATAATACTTTCTTCATACTTTATAAGATTACCTTTTTACCATTTTTTATATATATGCCATGTGTTGGATTCTCGATGCACTGCCCGCTGAGCGAGTAGTATGCGTCATTTTCTGTAGCTTCGCTACGGACGCTATTGACGGCGGTTGTCCCAGACGAGAGCGACAGCGTGACGGTGATGTTGCTCTCGCCAGCCTTGAGGAACGTGCGAAGTTCGCTCTCCGACAGGCCGTCGATTTTTCCCAGGCGGGTGTAGCTCCACGAGTTCGTACCGTAGAAGATGCAGATATTCGAACCGTTGTACAGGATGACGTCACCTGGTTGCGCGTTAATCTGCTCATTGCTTGTGGGCAATGAGAAGCCAAGAGCTCCCCAAATCTCAAAGCCTCCGCTGCTGTTCAGCGTCACGGTGACGGGAGCCTGCTGCAATTTCTCAACAAGCGTCTTTGTTGCCTGATTATCGACGAGTGTCACAGCCTGTGTCTGTCCGTCGATAGTAATATACATCTTATTCATTGTAGTTTGTTTTTCTGCAAAATTCAGCGTCGGCAACCAGTTTTGTATCAATGAAGCACGGTTACTATGGTTGCTGGCATTGATCCACAGTGCATCGCCCATCCAAGTGCAGTCTGGAATCAGTCGCTTAGCATCTGTCACTACACCGCTGATGCCGCTCGAATGGCTCGATACAATCAGCGCCACGTGTTTACCCGCCATCTGCGCGCTATAATTAAATAGGTACGTCTGCATGATCGCTGCCATCTGACTCCACCACAGCGGTGTCACGATGATGATGTTCTGGTACTGCGAAAGGTCGGTGATGCTCACGGGGTCGATGGCCGGATAACTCGCCGCATCGTTGGGTGCAGCCTTGATAGCGTTCAGCAGCGCCGTACCGATGGCATAATTGTTTGCCTCGTACTTCTGCGTCTTGTCGGCAGGCTCTATGCGCATCACGTCAGCCTCAATCTGAGCCGTCAACGACTCCACAATCTGCTGGCAGTTGCCCGTATAACTATAGTACACCACCAGCGTCTTGCCTGCCTCCTGCACGGTGGCGGCCTTCACCTCGTCGTCCTTCGTGCAGCACACCATCAGGAGCGACATCAAAATCAATGCAAAATTCTTCATCTTCATTACGTTTTGAAATCTGCTGCAAAGGTACGGTGATTTTGCGGAACATGCACTACCCGAATCTTGGAAAGAATTACCAGAATTACAGAATCTGCTATCCACTCGCCAACGACGATGCGGGCAGACGGCCTTGATGAGTCTAGTCACCGTTATGGCGACGGAGCATTACAAAAAGTACAGACAGTTTCCTTATTATCATCGGTTCCTATATTTTCTCTGCCAATGCTACCACCTTCTGCTTCGTCTCCTCCGTCTTCTGCTCATCAATCTTGGCAGAGACAAAGCCCATGTTCTCTACCTGCCAATAGTTGCAGATGTCGCGAAACTCGGCTGTAGCTCCGTCATAGACTCCTGGTGAGTAGGATGACATCAGCAGCGCCATCTTCTTGACGTTGGCGGGTTTGTTCACGCAGTACATACGCTGGATGGGAGCCTGAATCTGAGCGCAGAGGGTGAAATAGTAGATGGGCGCAGCCAGAACCAGAACCTCAGCCTCGTTCATCAGCGGATAAAGATCCTGCATATCATCCTTCTGGATGCAGGCACCATTACCTTTATTATGACAGTACTCACAGGCCAAGCAACCTGCGATTTTCTTGCGCGACACATTCACCAGTGTCACCTCATGACCTGCTGCCTCGGCAGCCTTCTTGTACTCTTCCGCCATCCAAGCGGTGTTACCATTAGCTCTCGGAGAGCCTTGTAAAATCAGAATCTTCATACGCGTATTTGTTTTAATTTGTGAATTAATGGCACAAATATACGAAATAAATCCCAAAGCAGGTTGATTTCGCCATGGAATTTAATGATTATTGGGGAATTGTCATTGTAGTTTGTTATATGCAACAACTTGTGAGAACTTGAAAGAACCTGATTCGGGTGGCGAAAAAGCTTGCGGATGTCAAGATATTTATGTAATTTTGCAATGCAGAAGAAAAGAAAGGATTTAAATTATGGCAAGAAGTGAAATTCCAATGGTGATCAACCTGAGGCAGAACAAGAACGATGACAGTACGGCTTACGGCAAGTACTTTGCCGAGTGCGACGCGAAGGAGCCGCTGAACTTGAAGGGCTTTGCCGCCCACATGACGAGTCACGGCAAGATCGCGGACTACCAGATGTGCGTGCTGGTGCTCGGTCAGGTGGTGGACTGCATGAAGGAACTGCTGACGCAGGGGCAGCCCGTGAAGCTCGACGGTTTCGGCACATTCTCCCCCGCAGTGGACGGTCAGAAGCTGGGCAAGGCCAACCTCGCCGCTGCTGTGGCCGGTGGTCCTGAGGCGATGATCAACGGCATCCACATCAACTTCGTTCCTGAGAACACGAAGGGCGAGAAGCTCACCAGCCGCGCGCTCAAGGAGGACTGCATCTTCACCTTCGGCTACCTCGTGGAGAGCGAGAAGCGCACCGTCGGAGGCAAGGAGAAGCGATTCCAGAAGAAGACGCCACTGAGCTATGTGCTCGCGCCGGCAGCCGACGGCAACGGCGGTGGCGGTAACGGCTAAGGAGAGACAAAAGAATCCCTAGAAAAATGGAGATAAGCGTATGAAGAAGCAACGGATGATCGAGCTGGCGGTGAAGGTGATAGTAGCCGCGCTCACAGCATTCCTCACGGCGATTAGTACCACGAGTTGTATGGGCCACGGCCCGTTCTAGGTACGGTGACAGATGACAGTTTACAGATGAAGAGAGGGCTGGCAGCGGGGCTGCTGGCTCTATTTTTAATTCCTGAACTTAATTCATAAACAATTATAACATACCTGCTTGAACTGCTGAGGAAGATATAATTATTCATCATTACAGCAATGATTCTGACTTTTTATTCGTAACTTTGCAGCCGTTTTTGATATAGAAGGTTGTATGATGAATAAGTTTAGGTATTTTCCTGCCATCCTGATTGTATGCAGTCTTATCATGACGATGACATCGTGCAGTAAGGATGACGATGACATTGTTGTAGTGCCGACCCCTGAAGAGCAGGTGGCGTTGAACTGCGCGAAGCCCGACTATCTGAAGGCGGGTGACAGGGTGGCAATGATCTCGCCCTCGTACTTCACGCCGATAGAGACCATTGAGAAAGCAGCCGACGTGGTTCGCTCATGGGGCTTTGAACCCGTCATCGGTCCCAATGTCGACAAGGTGCTGGACGGTAAAATAGGAGGAACGGTAGAAGAGCGTGTGAGTGATATCCGCTGGGCTTTGAGTGACCCGAGCATCAAGGCCATCCTCTGCAATCGCGGCGGCTACGGCACTATCCAACTCATAGACCAACTCCCATTCGACGAAGTGAAGGCTGCCCGGAAGTGGATTGTCGGCTACAGCGACATCTCCACCATTCATGGGTTCTGGAGTCGTGCCGGTGTGATGAGCATCCACGGCACCATGAGTACCACGCTGGCCAAGGGCGGTACCGACAAGACTTGTACGATGATGCGCGACCTGTTGTTGGGCAAAGTTCCCCGCTATGAGGTTCCTGCACATCAGCAGAACATCCTGGGCCAGGCCAGTGGCGTGCTCGTAGGCGGCAATCTCTGTACCTTCGCGCCCAACGTCGGCTCCCGGGCCGATGCCACCAAGGGCAAAGACCTGATTCTCTTCGTGGAAGAAATCGGTGAGAATATGCGCAACATCGACCGCCAGATGCGCTTGCTGAAGATGAACGGCGTGTTCGACCGCTGCAAGGGAGTCATTCTCGGTGAGTTCGTCAGTTGCGGTACTGAGTTCACAGACGAAAACGGTGAGGTCATCAGTATTGAAGCCATGCTCCACGACCTATTGGCTGAGTATCACATTCCTGTGCTCTGCGGATTTCCAACTGGTCACGGCGACGTCAACCTGCCATTGGTGATGGGGGCCCCAGTCACCATCGACGTGCGCTCAGACGGAGCATCACTGCAGTTTGACATCGACGGAGATCAGCAGACGATCAATACTGCCATCATCACCGCCACACCGACACCAGCAGGGTAACGGACCGTTCTAGTTACGGTGACAGATGACAGATGACAGTTTAAAAAAAGGGGGGTGGCCGATTTGGCCACCCCTCTGGTATAAAGCTTAATAGAGATTGCACTCACTTAATAGAACTTAAAGTATCTGCGGGCATTGTTGTACGAGATGTCCTCCACCATGCGTCCCAGTATCTCCATGTCTGCGGGCAGCAAGCCTTTCTCCACGTCGTTGCCGAGGATGTTGCAGAGTATGCGGCGGAAGTACTCGTGGCGCGGATAGCTCAGGAACGAGCGGCTGTCGGTGAGCATGCCCACGAAGCGGCTCAGCAGACCGAGCACCGACAGGGCGTTCATCTGGCGGATCATGCCGTCCATCTGGTCGTTGAACCACCAGCCAGAACCGAACTGTATCTTTCCCGGCTCGCCGCCCTGGAAGTTGCCAAGCATTGTGGCGATGACCTCGTTGGCGCAGGGATTCAGCGTGTATAATATGGTACGTGTGAGCTTGCCCTTCATGTTCAGCTTGTTGAGGAACTTCGACATGGCCTTGGCGGTGTTGAACTCACCGATCGAATCGAAGCCCGTGTCAGGGCCGAGCTGGTTGTACATCGCCGTATTGTTGTCGCGGATGGCACCATAGTGGAACTGCTGTGTCCAGTCGGCATCGGCATCCATCTCTGCCATCACGGTGAGGAAGCAGTTCTTGAACTGGCGCACCTCCTCGTTCGACAGCTGCTGGCCGCGCATGGCCTTCGCGAAGATGGTCTCGATCTGCGAGTCGGTGTACTCCTCGTCGTAGAACTCCTCGATGCCGTGGTCTGAGAGTTTGCAGCCGTTGGCGGCGAAGAAGTCGTGGCGCTTCTGCAGGGCGTCGACCATATCGGCGAACTTGTTGATCTCCGTGCCGCTCACCTGAGCCAACTGCTCCACATACTTCGCGAACTCAGGCTTCTCGATGTTCATGGCCTTGTCGGGGCGCCAGGCGGGAATCATCATCGGGTCGTCGTCTGCCTTGTGCTTGGCATACTCGATGTGGTTGTGCAGGTCGTCCACGGGATCGTCGGTGGTGCAGACGCACTCCACATGGTAGTGCTTCATCAGTCCACGGGCAGAGAACTCGGGCTGCTTCAGCTTCTCGTTGCACTCGTCGAAGATCTCGCGGGCGGTCTTCGGAGAGAGCTGCTTCTCGATGCCGAAGGCGGTCTTCAGCTCCAGGTGTGTCCAGTGGTACAGGGGGTTGCGGAAGGTGTAGGGCACCGTCTCGGCCCACTTCTCAAACTTCTCCCAGTCCGTGGTGTCCTTGCCCGTGCAGTACTTCTCGTCGATGCCGTTCGTGCGCATGGCGCGCCATTTATAGTGGTCGCCACCCAACCACAGCTCGGTGATTGACTTGAAACGATGGTCGTTGGCCACCATCTCGGGGATGAGGTGACAGTGATAGTCGATGATGGGCATCTTGGCCGCATGGTTGTGATACAGGTCCTGAGCCGTCTGGGTCTCGAGAACGAAGTTTGCATCGTTAAACTGCTTCATAATTTTGCTTGTTATGTGATTTTAAGTTCAAATTTTTTGCAAAGATAGCCCTTTTTTCGCAGAATTGCACTATCTTTGCAGAAAATATGCACGTAAACGTTTAACTACCCATGCGCAGCAAAGTCCTTCTCATCTACACCGGCGGCACCATCGGCATGAACCGCAACCCGCTGACGGGCGCCCTTGAGCCCTTCGACTTCGAGCACCTGCTGAACCATGTGCCCGAGCTCCAGCAGTTCGACACCACGATCGACACCTTCCAGTTCTCGCCGCCCATCGACTCGAGCGACATGACGCCCGCCCGCTGGACCGACATCTCCCACTGCATCGCCGACCACTACGACGACTACGACGGCTTCGTCGTGCTCCACGGCACCGACACGATGGCCTACACCGCCGCTGCCCTCTCCTACATGCTCGAGAACCTCACGAAGCCCGTCGTCTTCACCGGTTCACAGCTGCCCATCGGACAGCTCCGCACCGACGGCAAGGAGAACCTCATCACCGCCGTCGAGATCGCCGCGGCGAAGGATGCCGATGGCCGCGCCCTCGTGCCCGAGGTGGGCATCTGCTTCGGAGGCCACCTGCTGCGCGGCAACCGCACCACGAAGCAGAGCGCCGAGGAGTTCAATGCCTTCGAGTCGTTCAACTACCCCCACCTCGTCGATGCCGGCGTGAACATCACCTACCACCGCGAGCGCATCCTGAAGCCCGACTGGGCCAAGCCGATGACGCCCCACTTCCGGCTCGACAACAACGTCATCATCTTCTCCCTCTTCCCGGGCATCCGTGAAGACCTCATCCGCCACATCATCCACACGCCGAACCTGAAGGCCATCGTCATGCGCACCTTCGGATCGGGCAACGCCCCGCAGAGTCCCTGGCTGCTCAACGCCCTCCGCGAGGGCACCCGCAACGGCAAGGTGATCGTCAACATCAGCCAGTGTCTGCAGGG
>JAEETC010000131.1 GCA_016286585.1 Prevotella sp.
AAAGTCTTTTGTCTTTTGGCTGTTTTGTGCTTCAGTGCAAGTTCCTGCAACTCTAACAACTCTAAGTCTTCATTTTTCTCCATCTTTAAACGTTGTTTTTGATTCAACGTTTTTCAGGGTAAGACACCCTATTCTCCAAACAATATCCCACAAAATAAGATGCCCTCAAAAATATTCCGTCAAAACCTTGCAAGATTCAAATATTATCCTTACCTTTGCAGCAAACTAAGTTACCAAAGAATTGATAATATGAACAACATCGAATCAAACCGCTCGACGACGATAGGAGGCGCTTGTTCCGAAGGTCTCAAGAAAGGCGAGATTGTCATGTATCAGCCCGATGAGACCATCAGGCTGGAGGTCAGAGTTGAAAATGAGACTGTGTGGCTCACGCAGCAGCAGATGGCAGATCTCTTTAATGCGACCAAACAGAATGTAAGTCTCCACATTAATAATATATATGATGAAGGAGAATTAGAACGTGAGGCAACTGTCAAGGATTACTTGACGGTTCGAAAAGAGGGTAAAAGAACTGTACGTAGGCATGTTAATCTCTATAATCTTGACGTTATTATATCTGTTGGCTACAGAGTGAAGTCAATACGCGGAACACGGTTCCGTCAGTGGTTATGTAGAGCTGACGATTATGTAAAGTTAAAGGGCTGCAGTAACTTTTTCTGCAACCCTTTTCTCTTATTCCACTTTACATAATCTCAGAGGCTTTTCAGCCATTCCAAGAGGTCTGCGTCTTTCAGCCATATTGGAGTGTCCGGTTCCTCAATAGTGGGCGAGAAAGCATTTGTAATAACTTCTCTTTTCTTTAAAGAATCCACTTTTGCATATATCTCTGTTGTAATGACTGACTCATGGCCAAGAATGTCCCTGATATAAACAAGAGGTACATCAGCTTGTAGCATGTGCATGGCTTTTGAGTGCCGCAGGGAGTGACATGAGATGTTCTCCGGGATTAAATGAGGGCATTCATCCTTTGCCATCTTTACGTATTTACTGAGTATGTAAGAGATTCCGCTACGCGTTAACTTTCCCTTGGATTTATTAGAGAACAGGGTTGTGGTTTCATTGTTTGAAGATGTCAGCCCCTCTTCCTGCATATAACGAAAGAGGTGCTTTGTCTGTTTCTCCAAAAGGGGTACAATGCGCGTCTTGTTGCCTTTTCCGATAATCCTTATGGTGTATGGGGAGGATTTGCGGATGCTCCCTACGGTGAGGTCGGCAATTTCCTGTACCCTTGCAGCAGTATCATACATTAAAGATAGCAGTGCGAGATCCCGCCTGCCAGACCTTTTCGAGAGATCCGGTTGTTTAAGAAGCAACTTGATCCCCTCCACAGAGAGATAGGATATGGCCTTCTTTTCCGTCTTCTTCAAAGGTATGGAGCTTATTCGCATTCCCTCGGCAAGGATGGACGGGTCAACATACTCCACATAATTAATAAAGGCCCTGATTGCAGCCAGACGTGCATTCCTGGTGCTCGCAGAGCAGTTTCTTTCCGTCTGTATCCAGTTTAGGAACCCCACCACTAATTCACATGTCAGCATGTTAATCGTCAATTTTCTGATACTTATTCCTTTCACATCTTTGCAGTAACGCAGCAAGAGGATAAAGGTGTCCCGATATGCGATTATGCTGTTCTTGCTCATACCTCGCTCTCCTGGCAGATACTTGGTAAGGAAGTTGGACAGGTGCCTGCTAAAGTCTGTCGTTTTCATCTTCATACAACTCAGGGTATACGTTAAGACTGTCTATATCGAGGCGCTTTATCAATTCCGGATACAGACTCTCATAGAGTCTCACATAGTTGTTCGTTGACTGTATTGAGCTGTGTCCGAGATAGGTGGACAGTATCGGAAGAGAGCAATACAAGTCGATACCACGATCACTCATTCTGGCAAGGGAGTGTACACTGAAGGTGTGCCGGAGGTCATGCAGGCGTGGCCCTTTATGTCTGCCATTGTGTGGTATTCCAGCTTCTCGCAGTATTATGCGGAACCATGTGTATATGACACCATCGTTGGCACATCGCCTGCCCGCGAGTGAGAGAAAGAAGTATTCCCTGTCAATGATCACGGGCAGCATGTTTCTGTACTTCTTATATTCTCTGCATACTGATGCCAGTGATTCTGTTATGGGTACAATCCTGTCTTTCCTGCTTTTGGTGTCACGTAGGATGATATAGTTCTCCACAAGATTCACATCCGCATCTTTTAGCATAATGCCTTCGGTCACTCTTATCCCCGTACCGTACAAGAGTCTGATTAAGGCAGGCAACATGATTATTACGGAATCCTTCTTCAGACTACGCAATGTCAGCCTGTCACAAGCGGAGAGGATCTTCCCAATCTCTTCTTCCGTGAAGATATGTGCCGTGAATCCTGCGACTTTCGTCTTGGGGAGTCTTGGTATGAAGCATGGTTTCCCGATGTCTGACATATAGCGCGCAAACTGCACCGCTACCACGCACCTTTCCCTGTATGTTGATCCAGCTTCATGCTGACGACGTACCATCCATGCATCAAACACATCCTTTGTCAATACAGGATCCGTAACGCCCCCGTTTACGAGGAAAGTGTCAAATGCCCTCAGTACATATTCTTCCGTTGTGTATTTGTAGCCCAGGTTACGCTTCAATTTGATAAACTCCTCAAAGTCGTGGGCCATAATGCTGCGAAAAACCAACCTACTCATAGAACAGCCCTCCTTCCTGCATGTAAAAGCTATCAGATACTGGCGGTACGTCAAGAGCACATTTTCTTAGCTCTTCTGTGTCTATCCTGAGGTAAGTACGCGTACTGTCACTATCCTTGTGCCCAAGAATGCCGGTAATGACAGGCAGTACCACCTTCTCCTTCAATAGCAGTGAGGCCAGGCTATGACGGAGAGCATGGGGGCCTCGCCTCCTGTCGCAAATGTCAATGCCGGACTCTCGGACAGCCTTCTTTACGATGCCATATACGCCAGCGGGGGTAAGTTGTCTGAAAGGAGATATCCCCTGAATGAACACATGCTTCTCATCGCATTGGGGACGTCCGTGTCTCAGATAGTCTACAAGTGCTTCGCCCACCTCTCCCGTCAGCGGTAGCTCTACAATTTCCTTAGTCTTGTACTGGAGCACTCTTATAACACAGTTGTCCCACAGAATGTTGTCGAATTGCATGCCACAGATGTCAGAGGAACGCAGCCCGTACCGTGAAAGGAACATCATGACAGCATAGTTCCTTTTGCCAATGGGACTATTCCTGTCTATAGAGTTACAGACAGCATTTATCTCATCTTTTGAATACACGGACGGCAAACGCTCTGTCTTTCTGTATGCGTCAGAAGGCAGCATCCGAGACAGGTTCGTCTTCAGTAATCCCTCCTCATACAGATATTTTAGGTAGAGCCTTAGCTCTCTGATGATATGGTGCCGGAGCGACACCTTATTCACATCCAATGAAGAAAGGAATCCGTTAATCAGTTCCGCACCCAGTTCGTCTACGTGTAGGACCCTTCTACGATTCATTTGCTCAAGAAATACTGAAAGGTAGTAACGGTCATGCTCAACAGTGTAAGCTGAAAGGCGGCTGTTCCTTGAACGTTGCTCAAGGAATGCTTCGACGGTCTGTCCAATCTCAGAATCGAATGATGGAGACAATTTGGTACGCTTACTGATTTCCCCTGTTAAAAGAAACTCTGTAAGACGCATCATTCGGGACCTGACTGTTTGGGACCATTCAAGGGAGAAGTCGATACCCGTTCTCTCAAAATAGTGATTGAGATAGTCACTTTCCACTTCTGCAGAATACAATAGAATTCCATGACTCTCCATAAAAGGAATTACGGCTTTCCATGTGCTGACAATACTTTTGATAGTAGTGGGCTTTAGTCCCATCGCTTGGAGATACTTTTCCGCATCTCTAATCAGTGGCACAATCTGTACCGCCTGAAGTTCTTTCTTTTGTATAACTCTCATAATACATAAAATTAGTAGGGGCGACATTACCCCCACCAAAATTATGAAAAGAAAATGATGTTTTAAAGACTGAACATCAAAATGTTACGCAGTCAACTTTACATAATCGTCAGCTCTACATAACCACTGTCTGAACATAGTTCCGCGCTTGGAATTAACTCTATATCCGACAGAAATAATCATATCAAGGTTGTAATAAACCATAGTACGTTTAACTCTACGGTTTCCTTCCTGTCGAACTTGTGCAATTTTTGCACAGGTTGCTTCTTCTTCTAATTCGTCCGAAGTATAGATGTTTCCAATGTGCCTGGCTATAGAAGTCCTGTCCGTTGAAAACAATTCCGCCATCTGCTGCTGGGTCAGCCAAACAGTCTCATCCTCCAGCCTGACCTCAATGCGCATGGTGTTATCAGGTTGGTAAAAGATTACCTCACCTTGCACTTCATTTACTGATACTATATCGTTTGCCATCTTATCAATCGTTTGAGCCTGCAAAATTACGAATTATTCTTCAAAATATCACATTTTAGCACTTGAAGTATCACTTCTTACCACTAATTTTGACTAAAATGGTTCCAACTCTACCAAATCATCATGCAGTTTATCCATTTCTGCAGACAAGGTCTCTGGCAGGAAGTGAGCATATACTTTCTCTGTGATGTCAGTACTGCCATGCCCCAGTAGGCGACTTACGACTGACATTGATAGTCCTTTATTTAGTGCCATCACTGCAAAGGTGTGACGGGCTACATGCATAGACAGACTAAAGGGGAATTCAAGTTGCTCACCTACCACAGCCAATGATTGGCCAATACACTTCGTGGCATTAATGCGGGCTTTGTATAGAGCTTCCTCATCATTCAGATCCAGGTTATCATTAACCAAATCAAAAACGTAACGACATCCCACCCGCTTTTCTTGCCACTTACGCAGTATTTTCAATGCTGGTTCTGTTAGAGGTATCACATGGCGCTTGCTGGTTTTGATCATTATCTTCCTCAACTCCTTTTTCTCAAAGTTGATATGACCCCATTGAAGTGTCATCACATCAACAATACGAAGGCCGCAAGCATGGAAAGCAAAGAAGAACATTTCCATGAATTCCTTTCGTCGAGGTTCCTTGCAATTCTTGTAATATTCCAATAAAGCATCCATCTGCTCCTTGGTCAAAGCCTTACCATCAAATTCACTCTCTTCATCCGATAGTGACGGTTTGGTTACAATCATCATGTCTTGAATACGGGCATTCACACTCTGCTCAATCATACCTAACTCGGCAGCATACGAACAGGCTTTGAGAATTGGGGTCAGAGAGTGATTAATCGTCTCGTCACCATTCTGCCTAATATCTCGTCGCCAAGTTATATAGCCATCAATCAGCTCTGGGGTAATATCGCCAACATATATCTTGTCCTTTTCGTATGTTCCTTGGTTCGTTGCTCGCAAGAAGGTTGTGAACACGTTCATACAGCAAATACCGTTCTTATATCTACTGCGTCCAATCTTATGACGGGAATATTCAGACTCCAATCGTTCCAATACAAACTCTGCGAAGTCTTTACCTTGGTCCTTTCGTGTCAGTGGTTTGTGTGACAAGAAGCCGGCGATTACCTCTGCAGTAATTTGATTCGGATGCTTGACATTGTATTCCGCAAGCTGTGCATCCATGGTGTCAACTCGCTCCATTAGCACCTTGTTGAGTCTCTTATACTCATTACCGTAACTCGAACGTATTTCGCCACGCCCTTGGTTTCCATTCTGATTCCAGTCTGCTGCTTTCACGAATATATTAGCTGACTTCCTTAGAACCTGCCTATTCCATGTGTATTCCAACTCAATAGGATAGGTCTTACTCTTGTCTATCGTCTTCGGAGTGCGGAGACGATACTTACCCAACGGATAAAGTCTCTTTGGTCTTCCCATAATTACTATTTGTTTGTCTTATTATTCCTGAGGATGTGCAAAAGTACTAACTTTTAGACAAACAAACCCTGTTTTTAGAGTTAAAAGATGTAATTTAGACAAATAAATAGTGTAGTTTTAGGTGGTAAAAAACAAGCGAGACAAACAAATAAAATTTGCTTATCTCGCTGATTTTAAATTACTTAGATTAAAATCTAACGTTTAATACTCATCCTCGTTGAAGAGGAAGTCTTCTTTTGTAGGATAATCAGGCCATATCTCTTCGATACTCTCATATATGTCGCCCTCGTCTTCTATCTCCTGAAGGTTTTCAAGCACCTCCAGAGGTGCACCGGAACGGATAGCATAGTCAATCAACTCGTCCTTGGTTGCAGGCCAGGGAGCATCTTCCAACTTTGAGGCTAATTCAAGTGTCCAATACATAATGTTAGTCTTTATCAGTTTTTTAATCAGTTTCTTAATTCGGGCGCAAAAGTAATCATTTATTTCCTATCCGCAAACTTTTTCCCATATTATTTCTTTGACACCAGCGTTAAAATTTATTATTTTGGCCAGGACAAACAGATAATCACTCAATCTGTTCACGTATTGTTGCACTTCGGGGCTTACCAAAGCCACCTCTGCGAGGGCCACAATCCGACGCTCGGCCCTGCGACAGACCGTACGGCAGACATGTGCTTGGGCAGCGGCCTGAGTTCCGCCGGGCAAAATGAATCCCTGTCGTTCGGGCAGAAGCCCCATCATCCTGTCCACCTCCTTCTCCAGCAGTTCGATCTCGCCCTCAGCCAGACGAGCTGAATCATAAAGCGGTGTCTGACTCTGGTCTGTTGCGAGGTTGGAACATACATTAAACAGATTCTTCTGGATCCTGATGATCATCTCCCGGTGCTCTCCCTCAGACAGCATGGCCGCCAAGAGTCCGAGATGCGAACTCAGTTCGTCGACGGTGCCATAGGCCTCCAGCCGTTCCGACGATTTCTTCATGCGAATGCCGCCCACAATACTCGTTTCTCCCTTGTCCCCCGTCCGGGTGTAAACCTTTGTTATCTTCATATCAGTAAACCGTAAACTAAAAATTAACAATATAGTTTTGCTTATGTCGCTTCTTATCAAACAACACGATGCCGCAGTAGTAAAGATCGAAGGTGATGCCCGTGCACTCATCAGCAACAATCTCCCGCCAGACGTCTCTCGCCTTATTCAGGCCTATCACGACGAGCACCGTGTCGGCTGACACCTTATTATATATATAAGGAAGCCGATCCCGTCCATCGTCTGCCAACGACAGCACCACCAGTTCCGTCGAGGCTCCGAAGGTCGCCCGATGGCATCCTGCCTGAAGATAGCTGCGAAAGAGACTGCTCTCAATCATCGAGGGTTGACGCCAGTTGGCGATACGGAAACAGAGTCTGCCCAACTTCCTCGTCAGCCAATCGTCATCGCGTCCCAGCGACTCATACTGGTAATAGGGCCAGTGCTCGTTGATCACATAGCGTACCAGCCAGTAGTCCGTAGGCGACTGGATGCCGAAGCCGCGGCAATGCCCGATCCTGCTGAGCCAGACCGCAACTCCCTTCAACGCCATTATTACTCTCCCTGTCATCGGTCCTCCCCCGCATTAGTAGGTCATCCTTCCACGACAGGTGCTTCTTTCAATTGCTCCAGCGCCCGACAGAGCTGGTCAGGACAGGAGGTCCCCTTCGTTCCGCATCGGATGCCATTCAATCGGGGGATCACGTCGTCGATCTTCTGTCCCCGCACAAGCTGGCTGATGCCTTGCAGATTACCATTACAACCACCCAGGAAGAACACCTGCTGGATGACGTCGTTCTCATCGGCAGTCACATCTATCAACTGTGAGCACGTGCCGTGAGTCTGATACTGTACATGTTTAGTCTTCATTAGCTTTCTAATTGATTCATCATTGATTGATGCCACAAAAGTAGCAATTATTTCCCAAACGGCAAAGAGTTTTATGTAATAAGATGTTAATAATGGAACCTGAACCCAAGATTTCTCAAACGATTGTATCTTCATATCGAAGATTTTTCGTATATTTGCGTCGTCATAAAACTATATTATTATGAAAGTAGGAATTCCAAAAGAGATCAAAAACAATGAGAACCGTGTGGGTATGACCCCTGCGGGAGTAGCAGAATTAACGCGACGCGGCCATGAGGTGAGCGTCCAGCACACAGCCGGCGAAGGCAGCGGCTTCTCCGACGACGACTATGTGAAGGCGGGTGCAAGGATCCTGCCCACCATCGAAGCCGTGTACCGCGAGTGTGACATGATCGTGAAGGTGAAGGAGCCCATCGAGCCCGAGTATGAGCTGGTGCGCAAGGGCCAGCTGCTGTTCACCTATTTCCACTTCGCCTGTGAGAAGGAGCTGACGGAGGCCATGCTGAAGAGCGGAGCCGTCTGTCTGGCCTACGAGACGGTACAGCTGCCCAACGGCTCACTGCCATTGCTGCAGCCCATGAGTGAGGTAGCAGGCCGCATGGCCACACTCAACGGCGCCTACTACCTGCAGAAGACAAAGGGTGGTAAGGGCAAGCTGATCAGCGGTGTGCCAGGTGTGAGTCCCGCCAAGGTATTGGTTCTTGGTGGCGGTGTCGTAGGAGAGGCTGCCGCTCGGATGGCCGCCGGCTTAGGGGCCGATGTGACCATCGCCGACATCTCTCTGCCACGTCTGCGCCAGCTCGACATCGAGACGCCTCCCAACGTGCATACTCTTTACTCGTCAGAACATAACATCCGGAAGCAACTGCCGACGGTGGACATTATCGTAGGTAGCGTCCTGGTGCCAGGCGACAAGACGCCACACCTTATCACGAAAGAGATGCTCCGTCTGATGGAGCCGGGCACCATACTCGTTGACGTAGCCATCGACCAAGGCGGATGCTTCGAGACCTCCCGTCCCACGACCCACAGCGAACCCGTGTATATCGAGGACGGCATCGTACACTACTGTGTGGCAAACATCCCTGGGGCCGTGCCCAACACCTCTACCCTCGCCCTCACCAACGCCACCCTGCGCTATGCCACTGCACTGGCCGACAAGGGATGGCAGCAGGCCTGCAAGGATGATCCAGCCCTGGCAAAGGGACTAAACATCGTGGAAGGGAAAGTGGTCTTCAAGGCCGTTGCCGACGTGTTCGGGCTTCCCTACAAGCCATTGGAAAATAACTAAAAAAGCCCCGAGCCATTTCTGACTCGGGGCTTCACATTTATAAAAGAAGGCGGCCTCCTACTCTCCCACATTGCATTGCAGTACCATCGGCGCAGGCGGGCTTAACTTCTCTGTTCGGAATGGGAAGAG
>JAEETC010000132.1 GCA_016286585.1 Prevotella sp.
TCCACAAGAATATGTCTATCGAGGACCAGGCGCGTCAGGTGGCTATCGTCAAGCGTGCGGAGAATGGTATGATCTATGATCCTGTGACGATTCCTCTGGGTTCAACTGTGGCTCAGGCGCTCGACATCATGTCGGAGTATCATATTGGCGGTATCCCCGTGGTGGATGATGAGAAGCACCTCGTGGGCATCGTTACTAACCGTGACCTGCGCTTTGAGCGTCGTCTGGATCGTCCCGTTGAGGAGATCATGTCGAAGGATAATCTTGTGACGACCCACCAGCAGACCGACTTGATGGCCGCAGCAGAGATCCTTCAGAAGAACAAGATCGAGAAACTGCCTGTTGTTGATAAGGACAACCGTTTGATAGGCCTGATCACGTATAAGGATATTACGAAAGCCAAGGACAAACCCATGGCTTGTAAGGATGAGAAAGGACGTCTGCGTGTAGCTGCAGGTGTTGGTGTGACTGTTGATACGCTCGATCGTATGCAGGCTCTTGTCGATGCTGGTGCTGACGCAATCGTCATCGATACGGCTCATGGCCATTCGAAGTCTGTGATTGAGAAACTCGTGGAGGCCAAGAAGTGCTTCCCCAACATCGATATCGTCGTAGGTAACGTAGCAACGGGTGAAGCTGCCAAGATGCTCATTGATAATGGTGCCGATGCCATCAAGGTGGGTATTGGCCCGGGCTCTATCTGCACGACTCGTGTGGTGGCTGGTGTGGGTGTTCCCCAACTCAGTGCCATCTATGATGTCTACAGCGTGTTGAAGGGTACAGGTATTCCTCTGATTGCTGACGGTGGACTGCGCTATTCTGGTGATATCGTGAAGGCCCTTGCTGCTGGCGGTAGCTGTGTGATGATGGGATCGCTCGTGGCTGGTACTGAGGAGAGTCCTGGCGACACCATTATCTATAACGGTCGTAAGTTCAAGTCCTATCGTGGCATGGGCTCTTTGGAGGCCATGGAGCAGAAGCATGGTTCGAAGGACCGTTACTTCCAGGGGGACACGAAGGAGGTGAAGAAGCTGGTGCCCGAGGGTATCGCTGGTCGCGTACCTTACAAGGGAACGGTTCAGGAGGTGATCTACCAGATGGTAGGTGGTCTTCGTTCTGGCATGGGCTACTGTGGTGCTGCCACTATCGAGAAGCTGCATGAGGCAAAGTTCACTCGTATCACCAATGCCGGTGTCAACGAGAGTCATCCGCACGATATCACCATCACCAGTGAGGCTCCCAACTATTCAAGACCTAACGATTAATTTTCATTGTGAACATTGAAGATGAAAAAGATATTTTTGTGTGTAGCCCTGTGTTTCGGAATCCTGTCTGTAAAGGCCCAGACGGATCCCGTGGTGATGACCGTCAATGGGGTGGATGTGACGCGTTCTGAATTTGAATACTCTTTCAATAAGAACAATGGCGATGGTGTGATTGACAAAAAGAATGTCACGGAGTATGCCGACCTTTATGCTGTCTATAAGATGAAAGTCGCAGCGGCTCTTGACGCTAAGCTCGACACCTTGTCGTCCTTCCAGAATGAATTCGCCCTCTATCGTGATCAGCAGGTGCTGCCCACAATGACTACCGATGCTCAGGTGCTGGCAGAGGCCAGAAACGCCTATGACCGTACGAAGGAGATCGTTGGTACCCGTGGACTGATCCGTCCTGCCTATATCTTCCTCCGTCTGTCGACGAAGGCTACCCCTGAACAGCAGACTCTTGTTAGTCAGAGGGCTGATTCTGTGTGGCAAGCTCTTCAGAACGGAGCTGACTTCGCAGAGTTGTGCAAGAAGGTGTCGCAAGACTTCCGGACTGCTGCTCGTGGTGGGGAACTGTCGTGGATGGGACCCAATCAGGCCTTCCCAGAGTTTGAGGAGGCTGCTTACGCCCTCCAGCCTGGAGAGATGAGCCGTCCTGTCCTGGGACCTGATGGCTATTATATCATTTTGATGAAGGAACGGAAGCAGTTGGAGCCTTTCGAGGAGCTGAAGGATCAGATCGTACAGTCTTTCGAACAGCAGGGCATCCGCGATGCCATTGCTCGTGAGACGGTTCGTCAGATGGTGGCCAATTCCAATGGCACTCTTACCGAACAGGAATATATGAGTCGCAGGGCAGACTCCTTAGGAGCTGTGGATAGCGACATGAAATATCTCATCCAGGAATACCACGATGGTCTTTTGGTCTATGAGGTCAGCAACCGTCAGGTGTGGGAGAAAGCCTCCAAGGATGAGGCTGCCCTCGATGCATGGTTCCGTACTCATAAGAAGGATTTTGCATGGTCAGAGCCTCGTTTCAAGGGCATCGCCTATCATGTCAAAGACAAGGCCGACGTCAAGGCAGTGAAGCGCTCCGTCAAAGGACTGCCTTTCTCCCAGTGGGCCGATGTGTTGCGTAAGACCTTCAACCCCGATTCCATCATCCGGATCAGGGTGGAGCAGGGCGTCTTCAAACCGGGTGACAGCCGTCTCGTAGACCAGAAGATATTCAAGACGGGATTCGACAAGCCGATAGAGGTGAACAAAGACTATCCCATCGATGCTGTCTATGGTAAGAAATTGAAGAAGTACCCCGAAGACTATACGGATGTCCGTGCTCAGGTTGTGGCAGCCTATCAGGATGCGTTGGAGAAAGAGTGGGTGGCTACCCTGCGTCAGCGTTATCCTGTGAAGTTCTATGAGGAGAATTTGAAAACAGTAAACCAACATTGATGAAGAAGACAAGGAATCTATTATTGACCCTTATGTTGGCGCTTCCCATGGTGGGTGGCGCCTTCTCTGGAGACGGGTCTGTCATCGACGAGGTGATTTGGGTTGTGGGTGACGAGGCCATCCTGATGTCTGATGTGGAGTCTGCACGCATGCAGGCTGCTATGGAGGGCACGAAGTGGAACGGCGACCCAGACTGCGTCATACCTGAGCAGATTGCTGTGCAGAAGCTGTTTAAGCATCAGGCACAAATCGATAGTATCGAGGTCACGGATGCTGATGTGGCAGCAGAGGTTGAACAGTACATCAACTACTGGCTGGAGATGGTCGATGGTTCGCGTGAGCGACTGGAGGAGTACCGTCATAAGCCTCTGTCACAGATACGTAATGATCTGCGTGAGGACTTGAAGGATCGTCGCATGGTGCAGAAGATGAAGCAGAAACTTGTCGAGGATATCTCTGTCACCCCTGCTGAGGTGCGCCGTTATTTCAAGGATATGCCTCAGGATAGTCTGCCTTTCGTTCCGACGGAGGTAGAGGTTCAGATTGTCCAGCTGACCCCCAGGATAACAGTTGAGGAACTCAACCGTGTGAAGGATGAACTCCGTGGTTATACCGACCGTATCAACAAGGGTGAGACCTCCTTCCAGACACTGGCGAGACTCTACTCCGAAGATCCAGGCTCTGCCCGTCGTGGTGGTGAGATCGGCTTCTCAGGACGAACTATGCTTGACCCTGCCTTTGCCGCTGTGGCTTTTAACCTGACAGATCCGAAGAAGGTGTCGAAGATTGTCGAGTCTGAGTTCGGCTTCCATATCATCCAGCTCATCGAGAAACGCGGCGATAAGGTCAACGTCCGTCATATCCTTAAGAAACCCGTAGTCTCTGACGAGGCCGTCGAGAAGGCCTTGGGGCGTCTTGACTCTATAGCAAACGATATTCGTGCAGAGAAGTTCTCGTTCGAGGAAGCAGCATCGCTCATCTCAGACGATAAGGAAACCCGTAACAATAAGGGCCTGATGTCGAATAGCGATATGCAGACGGGCCGTATCACTTCCCGTTTCCAGATGCAGGATCTCCCACCGGAAGTGGCCAAGGTGGTTGACACGATGCAGGTAGGACAGGTGTCGCGGGCTTTCACTATGATTAACCAGCGTGGAAAGACGGTGTGTCTGGTGGCCAAACTGAAGAACCGTATCGACGGCCATAAAGCCTCTATCTCCGAAGACTTCCAGACACTGAAGGATGTCGTGCTCCAGCGTCGCCAGAATGAGCGTGTCCACCAGTGGGTCGTCGACAAGATCAAGAGCGTGTACACCCGTCTGAATGAAAACTACAAGGATTGTAAGTTCGAATACGAGGGCTGGATCAAGTAGAGGTGAGAAGTTAGAGGTGAGAAGTTAGAGGTGAGTAGTGAGAAAGTCTTTCCTATATCTGTTGGGTCTGTTGTGTATGCTGGTGTGTTACACCAGCCTTGATGCCTATGCCCAAAAAGGGAAGACCAAGCGCCCTGCCCGCAGGGCCAAGACCCAAGACACCCGCGTCTACCTCGTCCATGCCGACGTGCTCCATTACGATCAGAGACTGAATGCCGATGCCACCATCCTCAACGGGAAGGTGCACTTCACCCATCAAGGGGCGCGTCTTTATTGTGACAGCGCCTATTTCTACGAGGCCAGCAACTCTTTCGAGGCCTTCGGTCATGTGCGGATGTATCAGGGCGACACACTCTCGCTGGTCAGCGACTACGCTTACTACGACGGCAATGAGCAGATGGCCAGGGCTCGGTATAACGTCGTACTGAAGCATCGCAAGACCACACTCTATACCGATAGTCTCGACTTTGACCGTATCTACGATAATGCCTACTTCTTCGAGGGCGGCAAGATGATCGACGGCAAGACCACCCTCACCTCCGACTGGGGTGAGTACAACACGAAGACGAAGATGTCGGTGTTCAACTACGATGTGAAGATGAAGAACCCCGATTTCTTCCTCACCACCGATACCCTCTATTACGACACCCACAACTCTATGGCCCACATCGTGGGGCCTTCAGATATCACCTCTGGTGAAAGTCATATCTACTCTGAACAGGGGTATTACGACACGAAGCTTGAGCGTGCCCGTCTCATGAACCGCTCTGTACTCAACAACAACGGTAAGATGCTTGTGGGCGATAGTGTCTATTACGACAGCAAGATGGGCTTCAGCCAGGCTTTCTTCAATGTGGTCTATGTCGATTCCCTCAACCGTAACAAGTTGACGGGTAACTATGGCGAGTATTATGAGAACACAGGCTTTGCCCTGTGTACAGACAGTGCTGTGGCCATCGATTACTCCCAGGGCGATTCACTCTTCATGCATGCCGACACGTTCAAGATTGTCACTTTCAACATCGATACCGACTCTATGTACCGCAAGATACACGCCTTCCATCGTGTGCGGGCCTTCCGACCTGACGTGCAGGCGGTCTGCGACTCCTTGGTCTACAACTCGCTTGACTCCTGCATGACACTCTATCATGATCCCATCATGTGGAATAACGGCCAGCAGCTGGTGGGCGATGTGGTCCATGTCTATCTGCGTGACTCGGTCATCGACCATGCCCATATCGTTGGCAATGCTTTCTCAATCCAACAGCTGAAGAGCGATACGGCTTGTTACAACCAACTCTCCTCCCGGGAGATGTTCGCCTATTTCGTTGAGGGTAAGATCCGCGAGGGTAAGGCGAAAGACAATGTCCTGATTGGTTATTTCTTTGAGGAGGGCGACAGCGTGCCTATCATCTACAACTATCAGGAGACCTCGGAGCTCCGAATGTTCTTCAAGGACCGGAAGGTGGAACGTGTGTGGACTCCTAAGACAAAGGGCACCATGTATCCCCTCAATCAGATTCCTCTTGAGCGCAGGCATCTGCCTGGTTTTATGTGGTACGATTATATCCGTCCCATTAATCGCTATGATATCTTCAACTGGCGCCCCAAAAGGTGAAAAGGTGAAAAAGTGAAAATATGTCCGACATCATCCACCTCCTCCCCGATAGTGTAGCCAACCAGATTGCGGCTGGCGAGGTGATCCAGCGTCCTGCATCAGTCATCAAGGAACTGGTGGAGAATGCCGTTGATGCCGGTGCCACGACCATTCATGTGATAGTTGTCGACGCAGGGCGCACCTCTATCCAGGTCATCGACGATGGCAAGGGCATGTCTGAGACTGATGCGCGTCTCTCCTTTGAGCGTCATGCCACGTCGAAGATCCGTCAGGCCGACGATCTCTTTGCCCTCCACACGATGGGCTTCCGTGGTGAGGCCTTGGCTTCGATAGCTGCTGTGGCGCAAGTGGAACTCCTGACGCGTCGTGCCGAAGATGAGATAGGTACCTGTTTGCGCATCGCTGCCTCGAAGGTGATATCGCAGGAACCTGCTTCCTGTCCTGTGGGCAGTACATTCAAGGTGGAGAATCTTTTCTATAATGTTCCTGCCAGAAGGAAGTTCCTCAAGTCGAACACCACGGAACTCAGTAATATCCTCCAGGCCTTCGAGCGTATCGTACTGGTTTATCCCGATATTCACTTTATCCTCCATCACAACGGCGCGGAACTGCAGAACCTCAAACCGTCCAGCCTGCGTCAGCGTATCTCAGACGTCTATGGCCGACAGTTCAGCCAGGAACTGTTGCCTGTAGAGGTACAGACCACACTCTGCAGCATCTCCGGCTTTGTGGGAAAGCCCGAGTCTGCCCGTAAGAAGAGCGGCCACGACTTCTTCTTTGTCAATGGCCGGTACATGCGCCATCCTTATTTCCACAAGGCGGTGATCAGTGCCTACGACCGTATGATTCCCGAGGGCATGCAGGTACCTTATTTCTTATATATAGAGGTGAACCCTTCAGAGGTCGATGTCAACATCCATCCCACGAAGACCGAGATCAAGTTTGAGAACGAACAGGCCATCTGGCAGGTGCTGACGGCGACGGTTCGCGATGCCTTGGGACGTTTCTGCGAGGTGCCGGCTATCGATTTCGACACGCAGGGTAAGCCTGATATCCCCGTCTTCGACCCTTCCCGTGAGGCCATCACGGCTCCCCGTGTCAACTATAATCCCGACTATAACCCCTTCCGTTCCCACAGCGAATCCCATCAGGATGTCGTGCCCTCCAACTGGGAACAGCTCTACGACATTGCCACCACTCCCCGCGAGGAAGATCAGTCTCTCTTCCCTGCCTCCGAAGGTAATCTCTCACCTCTCACCTCTCACCCCTCACCTCTAAATACCGACCTCTCCACCCTTCATTATCAGTACAAGGGCCGCTACATCATGACGGCTGTCAAGTCAGGTTTGATGGTGATCGACCAGCATCGGGCTGATGTCCGCATTCGTTATGAGCGCTATATGGAGCAGTTAGAGCATCACACCGCCACGTCGCAGCAGGTACTCTTCCCAGAGACGGTGCAGTTCTCACCCGCAGAGTCAGTCCTCATGGAGAAGATGCTGCCCAGCCTCGCTGCCATCGGCTTCGACCTCTCCGACCTTGGAGGCCACACCTACGCTATCAACGGTGTTCCTGCCGGTATCGAAGGCCTTAACCCTGTCACCCTTCTGCAGCAAATCCTTTCCGACTCAGACTCCGCCACCGACATGTCTCACTCCTCCCTCCTCGCTCCTCCCTCCTCGAAAATCCTCGCCTCTCGCCTGGCCCAGAGCGTTGCCATCCCCTATGGTCAGGTGCTCAGCAACGACGAGATGGAGCAGTTGGTCAACGAGCTTTTTGCCTGCGACAACGTCAACTATACGCCTGGTGGCAAAGCCATCCTGGCTATCCTTCCACAGGCTGATATTGACCGACTATTGGACGGAAAGGGTTAACGTTTGTTAAGCGGAGTCAATTTCTCACCTCTCACTTCTTACTTCTCACTTCTTTTTACTACCTTTGCACCCGCAATCGCAAAAGGGCGCTTAGCTCAGCTGGTTTAGAGCATCTGCCTTACAAGCAGAGGGTCGGCGGTTCGAATCCGTCAGCGCCCACCTTTGTAAAACGTTAAGTCAAACCTATCTAAAACATTTTCAAGATGAAACATTTGTATGTCCAAGCATTGATGGCCATGAGTGGCTTGATGTGTCTCTCCGGTTGTACCGGTGAAGTGGTTAATGAGTCTGCCGTGTCTGAACCCGCGGGAGTGTTGCGAGTCATGACGCGTAGTGGCGATGAGGGCACTACACCATTGTCTGGTGCCTCAGTCTATCTCTTCAACAACAGCGGTGCCTGCGTTTCCATCCTTTCGTCAGAGACTACAGGTGCCTATGCGTCTGCCAAGCTTCCTGCAGGTACTTACACCCTCTATGCATGGGGAGGCGACGGCTTGTCTGGTCTTGTGCTGCCCACTCAAGCGCAGGCCTCGTCGTCTTATGCCTTGACATTGGCAGAGAACCAGTCGTTAGGCGATCTGCTGATGAAGGAGGAGACGGTCACGCTGGCCGATGGCGACAACGAGACGGTCGATATGACGCTGGAGCGAAAGGTGATTGAGATTTCGTCTGTGACCATCACTCAGGTGCCTGAAGATATTTCAGGCGTCCAGGTGTCGGTGGCTCCCCTCTATGGTCAGGTACAGCTCAATGGCGAGTATGTGTCGTCCAGCACAGCCCCTTGCGTCATCACCTTGACGTCCCAGGGCTCAGGCACATGGGCTGCCACACCCCAGCTCATCACCTTCCCCTCGAAGTCGAAGCCTGTCATCACCATCACCTTCACAGCCGAAGGTGCTGACCCTCGCTCTTATTCGTACACCGCTAATGAGGCGTTGGAGGCGAACCATAAGTTCAACCTCGAGGGCACCTATACCGAACCTCTGGGTGTCACCATCACTGGCACCATCACCGCCCAGGCATGGGAATCCGGCGCCACCGATATCACCTTCGATTTCGATGAGTCCAACTCAGGCACCTCCTCCACCGAAGAACCCGCAGATGCTCCAGTCGCTGGAGAACTGTATAACGAATATTATGTCGTTTCTGTGGATGCGTCAAATCGTAAAGCCGTTTTATTAAGTAAGACAGATGTATCATACGACAATAAGGTGTCAGATATAAATACGAGACTATCGCAAGTAGCAAGGATAGACGGCTCCACCGCAAATTGGAGAGTTCCGTCATTAACAGAGTGTCAAACGTTTCTGTCAGATTCGGATACACCTGGGATAAGCTATGGGTCAAGTTATTATTGTCTCAACGATGGCGCGTTGAATAGAATCAAGGTAGAGAAGCAAAATGGGACAATAACGTTAGGTGAACCCAAAAGTTCTGACTATTCCAATATAACTATTCTCCGCCCAGTGATAGACATATCCTATTAAGAATAACCATCACTTCTGGAATTAACGTTTTACTGTATTGAAAGGAGGCCCCGAATCAGGGCCTCCTTTTCTGCATAATAGACGCCTTTTTACGTGCTAATCTTTCTTTCTGTGGAGA
>JAEETC010000133.1 GCA_016286585.1 Prevotella sp.
TGGGGTGAGCCCCAAACCCAGAAGGGAATCTCCATCTCGTTACGGGCCAAGGGATAGTCGATGTCGGCATTATGGCGACGACCATTCGTATAAGGCGGGTTGTCGAACACCTCCTCGCCGTGGTCTGGCACATAGATGACGACTGCATCCTTATCAGCAAAGAGGTTGATGATGGCGGCAAGGATGGAGTCGTTGTAGAGCAGCGAATTGTCGTAGTGGGCCAGTGTCTGACGTTGTTTGGCGGTCAGTTCTGGACGGTTGTACTGTTGTGGCGTGAACTGTCGGAAGGTCTTCTGCGGATAGCGGGCCTGATAGTCGACATGCGATCCCATCAGGTGGAGGATCGTCAGGCGGCCCTTGCAACCGTCCCTCTGTTGCAACTCCTTCACCAAATCCCCATCGTAATGATACAATTCGGTGTTACGCTCATCGAAGAGGCGGCTGCTGAGGGCGGGATTGCTGAGGAAGAAACCACCGCTGAAGTCATAGACGGCCTCCTTCGCCTTCGGGAGGAACTGGTTGGTGAGGAATGTCACATGATAGCCCGCCTTGCGGAACACCTCTGGGAAGAGGGGCTCGTCGCACCATTCGCTACTATCGCCAACGGCATAGAGCGAGAGCATGTGCTTGAAGACGAAACTTGTGAGGTTCCACGATGACACGACATCTGTGAAAGGAACGAGTGAGCCCTGCTCTGCCATCGCCACCTGACGGGGTGTCGTAGGCTTATCGTAGCCATAGAGTTGGGAGTGGTGTTTGTTGTAGCTCTCGCCAATCACCAGCACGATATCTGGCACTCGGAAGCAGCAACTGTCCACCTGAATTTTCGCGCTGGCCTTCTCCAACTGCAACAGCTGGTGAGAGGCCAAACGATTGGCGCTGATGGCGAAGGCCAGACGATAAGGAGGCACATAGAGCACGGCATGATCCTTGCGCGTCAGCTCATGTTCTGCCTCGCCGAGGGTGTTACAGGCGAAGAGACGCTGCATGGCCACCTTGTTGTCCCAGCACTGACTGACGGCACTCCACAAGGCCCATACAACGAGCAGGCCCAGCACAGCCCTGAAGCCCATCGTGACGACGGGACTCACCTTAGGCAGGATCATCCGCTTACGGAGTTTGGCGGTGCGCCATCGTAAGACGGTCCACAGCAGATGCACCAGCATCAGCAAGAGAATCCACCCCACCTCTGACGTCAGCACATCCCAACTGAGGTATGCTGACAAGAACTCGCCTGCCTCCTGACTGCTGGTCTCGCCAACGAGCATCAGCATCGTGGGCGTCAGCGTCGACTCAAAGCGAACATAGCAGAACACATCGACGATGGCGATACCATATAAGAAAAGGTATAAGAGCGCCTTGAGGAAAGTGAAGAGTGAAGAGTGAAGAGTGAATAATTTGCTGCCGCCAGAAGAATAATGCGGACGAATGATGGTCAGGACAACGCAGACGACATAAAGGTCCAAGAAGAGTTCTGGTACCGTCAATCCGTAAGGCTGGGCACCACGATGCCTGAGGTAGTAGGGCATGATCTCCAGCTGACAGCAGAGCCAGCCCAAAGCAAACATAAACACGAAGAAGGCGCCATTCTTCGCTATTGGCGAGAATAGCCACCCAAGCCACTTCAACGGATTGATTATTCCTCTCACCTCTAACTTCTCACCACTCACCTCTATTGATAGAGTTTGTGTTCCTTGATATAGTCGGCCACAGCCTTGGGCACCAGTCTGCGGATGCCCCTGCCCTCACGAATCCTGCGACGGATGTCGGTACTGGAGATATCGATGAACCCTGGGTCGCCAGGAGTCCGTGTGTAGACCACAATCTCGTAGTTGGCCTTGATGTCTTCGGCATGATACCAACGGTCGAAGAGCTGCCAGTTGTCGCCACCAATCATCAGCACGAACTCACGATCAGGGTAGTCCTTCGAGAGTGCCTGCAAGGTGTTCCAGGTGTACGACGGCTTCGGCAGGTGCATCTCGTAGTCGCTGACCACGATGCCCTCCACATCCTCTACCGCCAGACGGGCCATCTCCAGGCGCAACTCGTCGTCGAGCAGATCGCCAGGCTCCTTCAGGGGATTCTGGGGCGATACCATCAGCCATACCTCGTCGAGGCCCGCCTGCTCCTTCAGTTGGAGAGCCAGCGAGAGATGTCCGTTGTGTATCGGATTGAACGACCCGCCGAAGATACCGATTTTCATCCCAAGAACTCTTCAATGATAGCCAAAGCATCAGCCTCGGCATACTCCAGGATGTCGTTCACCACGACCTTGTCGAACTTCTCCGCGAAGGTCAGCTCAAACTCTGCACGGGCGATGCGCTGGTCGATCACCTCGGGGGCATCCGTACCACGGCCTTCGAGTCTGCGACGGAGCTCATTGATCGACGGGGGCTGGATGAAGAGACTCAGGGCCTCGTCGCCATAGAACTGCTTGATGTTCACGCCGCCCTTCACGTCGACATCGAACACCACGTTCTGACCTGCCTCCAACTGTCGTTCCACCTGGGACTTCAGCGTGCCGTAGAAGCGACCCTCATAGACCTCCTCATACTCCAGAAACTCGCCGTTGTCTATCCGCTGGCGGAACTCCTCAGGCGTAAGGAAGAAATACTCCACGCCGTTCTGTTCCGTACCCCTGGGCGCTCTCGACGTACAAGAGATGGAGAACGCCAGGTTCAATTCCGGATGCTCCTTCATCAGCCACGAGATGATCGTGCTTTTGCCCGTCCCTGACGGAGCACTTATAATTATTAATTTTCCTCTCATATTTATTAAATGCCTTAAAGTGCGTTGAGCACTTGTTCCTTGATCTGCTCCAATTCGTCCTTCATGCGGACCACGATGTTCTGCATCTCGGCCTGGTTCGACTTCGAGCCTGTGGTGTTAATCTCACGACCCATCTCCTGAGCGATGAACCCCAGCTTCTTACCCTGTCCTGCAGGTTCGGCCATCGTGTCGCGGAAATACTTCAGATGGTTCGTCAGACGCTGCTTCTCCTCGCTGATGTCGAGCTTCTCGATATAGTAGATGAGCTCCTGCTCCAGACGGTTACGGTCGTAATCCACACCAGGAATCTGCTGCAGGCCGTCCACGATGCGAGCCTTGATCTTCTCCACGCGCCCCGTCTCGTAGGGCTCGATCTCTGCCAACAGCTGTTCGATGTTGTCGATCTTCTCCTCAAACTTCTTCTGGAGGGCGGCACCCTCCTGGATACGGAAGTCCACAAGGTTCTTCAGGGCCTCAGCCACAGCACCTCGCACCACCTTCCACTCTGCCTCGTCGAGCGCCTCGGTATCTGTCTTCGTCAGCACGTCGGGCATCCTGAGCAACGTATAGAACCAGTCCTCAGGCACGGGGATGCCCGTCTTCTCGGAGATGGCCTTGATCTGCCGATAATAGTTCTCCACGAGTGCCGCATTGATGGGCGTGGGGTCAACGGCCATGTCCTTCTCTATCCACACGCTCATGTCCACCTTACCCCGAATGAGGGCCTCAGCCACCATCTGGCGCATCTCCATCTCCTTCTCGCGATAGAGGGGAGCGATTCGCGTGTTCAAGTCTAACTGTTTCGAGTTGAGTGACTTCACCTCAACATGTATTTTCTTCTCTCCAAAGGCCACGATCGCATTGCCGTAGCCCGTCATTGATTGTATCATGTGTACCTTATTTATTAAATTTTGGGTACAAAGTTAGTGCAAATCGAGCGAAATGCAAAATAAATCCGAATTTATTTGGTATTTCGCTCGATTTGGATAAATTTCTCACGCTCAAGAATGCAAATATACTTGTATTCTCTTCGCTAACTCGAAATTTTACACTATCTTTGCACCCAAATTCAAAAAATACTTTAAGGAATGGAAAACAAGACTTTCAAGCGTACGACGGTGACGTCGGCGCTGCCTTATGCTAATGGCGGCGTGCATATCGGCCATCTGGCAGGTGTGTATGTGCCTGCTGATATCTATGTGCGCTATTTGAGATTGAAGAAGCGCGAGGTGCTGTTTATCGGAGGTTCTGACGAGCACGGTGTGCCCATCACGGTGAGAGCCCGCAAGGAGGGCATCACGCCGCAGGACGTTGTGGATCGTTATCATAAGATGATCAAGGACTCGTTCGAGGAGTTCGGAATATCGTTTGATATCTACAGCCGCACGACCTCGGAAACGCACCACAAGTTTGCCGCTGAGTGGTTCAAGAAGCTCTACGACGAGGGCAAGCTGACGGAGGAGACGACGGAGCAGCTCTACGACGAGGAGGCCAAGCAGTTTTTGGCTGACCGTTATGTGACAGGCGAGTGCCCTCACTGCCACAACGAGGGTGCATACGGCGACCAGTGTGAGAAGTGCGGACGAGACCTGTCGCCTACGGAACTGATCAATCCGAAATCGACCATCAGCGGCTCTACCCCTGTGCTGAAGAAGACCAAGAACTGGTATCTGCCGCTGAACGAATATCAGGACTGGCTGAAGCAGTGGATCCTCGAGGAGCACAAGGAGTGGCGTCCGAACGTCTATGGTCAGTGCAAGAGCTGGCTCGATATGGATCTGCAACCCCGGGCGATGACACGCGACCTGGATTGGGGTATCCCTGTGCCTGTGAAAGATGCCGAGGGCAAGGTGCTCTATGTATGGTTCGATGCGCCCATCGGTTATGTGTCGAATACGAAGGAGCTTTGCGAGAAGGAGCCCGAGAAGTGGGGCTCGTGGGAGAAGTGGTGGCAGGATGAGGACACGCGTCTGGTGCACTTCATCGGCAAGGACAACATCGTGTTCCACTGCATCATCTTCCCTGTGATGATGAAGGCCCACGGCAAATATATCATGCCTGACAACGTACCAGCCAATGAATTCCTGAATCTCGAGAACGACAAGATTTCGACCTCGCGCAACTGGGCTGTCTGGCTCCATGAGTATCTGGTGGATATGCCTGGCAAGCAAGATGTGTTGCGCTATGTGCTCACTGCCAACGCCCCTGAGACGAAGGATAACAACTTCACGTGGAAGGACTTCCAGGATCGCAATAACAATGAGCTGGTGGCTGTCTATGGCAACTTCGTGAACCGTGCCCTGCAGCTGACCAAGAAGTATTGGAATGGTGTCGTGCCTGCCTGTGGCGAACTGCTCGATGTCGACAAGCAGGCTCTGGCCGAGTTTAAGGATGTGAAGGAGAAGGTAGAGGCACTGCTGGAACAGTTCAAGTTCCGCGATGCCCAGTTCGAGGCCATGAACCTCGCCCGTATCGGCAACCGCTATATTACCGAGTGCGAGCCTTGGAAGGTCTGGAAGACGGATCCCAAGCGCTGTGAGACCATCCTGAATATCTGTCTGCAGCTGACGGCTAACCTCGCCATCGCCTTCGAGCCGTTCCTGCCGTTCTCGTCGAAGAAACTCCGCGAGATGCTCAACATTGACAGCTTTGAGTGGGAGCAGTTGGGCAGCACAGACCTCCTGAAGGCTGGTCATCAGTTGGGTGAGCCTGCACTCCTCTTCGAGAAGATCGAGGACGAGGTCATCCAGAAACAGCTCGATAAGCTCGAGGCCACCAAGAAGGCTAATGAGGCAGCATCGTACAAGGCAGCGCCCATCAAGGATACCGTCTCGTTCGAAGAATTTGAGAAGCTCGACATCCGCGTAGGCCTCGTGAAGGACTGTCAGAAGGTGAAGAAGTCGAAGAAACTCTTGCAGTTTACCATCGACGATGGCTCAGGTACTGATCGCACCATCTGCTCAGGTATCGCTGCCTTCTATGAGAACCCAGAGGAACTCATCGGCAAGCGCATCCTCTTCGTGGCCAACTTCGCCCCTCGCAACATGATGGGCATCGAGAGTCAGGGCATGATTCTCTCTGCCGTCGACTTCGACGAGAGCCTCAGCGTGGTCACCACCACCAAGGACGTGAAGCCTGGTAGTCAGGTTGGCTGATTCTGGCATAGCATATTGATACAAAAACGACTCCCGAGATGTTCTTGGGAGTCGTTTCATTTTTCCTACTGTTGCTTTGTCATCAGAATCTGCAGGATCTGCTTGACATCATTACACATGCCCCATACCTTGAAGAAAAGGACAATGCAACAGATGGTCCATGCAAGACCTAACAGAATGATAATAAGTCCGAAAAATGCTCCTAAAAATCCGAAGGGTTCCATCATCATAATTGTTGTTTTTTAAGTGATTAATATGTTAGTTAAGTCCATCACAAGGATTGACGTTGCAAAAGTAAGACATTTTTGGGAAACGAAGAAAGATTTTAAGGAAAACTTTCTCTAACTCAAATTTTTGCACTATCTTTGCCAACGAAATGAAGATGTTGAAGAAGATACTCATGGCTGTGATGCTCGCGATTGCAACTGGTGCAGCAGCGCAGACGGACATCAGTGAAGGGAAATCACTGAGAGAAGACTCCGTGAGCATGAGCGGTGACCTCCTGCAGACGGATTCTCTGCTGCTGCAGTATGACTCGACGCTGTGGAAAAGACGGTTTCAGCCCTTGACGACGACACATCATCCTGGCTACAAACTCGACACGCCTACCAGCCTCTACGATAACAGACGGGGTAGCTGGGAGGTGAACACGATACAAGGTGGTAAGCTGTTCACTCCCTGGCGAGGAGCAGCTATTATCGTCAGCGGAGGAGCTGACTCGATGCCAGGGCTGCTCGATCGTGAGTCTGGCGCCCTGACGCTCTATCAGGGAGTAGGCCGCTGGAGTTTTTCGGCCTCTGCGCTGGCAGACAAGTACAGGCTGGTGGGCATGGGATTCCTGGAGACACGCTATGGTGTGGGGGGCACTGTCAACTACAGGCTAAGCAATGCCATCTCGCTGCATGCCTTCGGCTATTACTATCCCAATTCCTCACTGATCACTCCAGCAGTGAATCCGTATCTGGGGACGACCAATTACGGTGGTTATGCAGACATCCAGTTACACAAGAACTTTGGTGTGGATGCAGGTGTAAGGCGTTATCTGAACCCCATGACGGGACAATGGGTAACAGATCCTATCGTCTATCCTTATGTTAAATTCAACAACGGTCAGAAGTTGGGCTTCGACTTTGGCCGTATGCTCAAAGGACTTATCTGGGGCCATCAGGATGAGATGATGCCACGAGGTCCTGTACGCATGGGTCCACCTCAACAGCAAAAGAGATAAACAGATGGAGACGTTGAAGGAGAAAACGGCGAAAGGGCTCTTCTGGGGCGGGATGAACAACGGCGTGCAGCAGTTGCTCGGACTGGCGTTTGGCATTATCCTTGGGCGACTCCTCGACCCTTCGGACTATGGTATGACGGCGATGCTGGCCGTGTTCTCCGTGATTGCCAACGAACTGCAGTCGAGTGGCTTCAAGACGGGACTCATCAACCTCAAGAGTCCCCGGTATGAGGACTATAATGCCGTGTTCTGGTTCAACATTTTGGCTGGAGTGGTTATCTATGTCATCTTGTGGTTTGCTGCCCCGCTGATTGCCGATTATTACCACCAGCCGAAACTCATCCCCCTGAGCCGTTATGTGTTCCTGGGCTTCGTGTTCTCCAGCTTCGGCATGGCGCAGTCGGCCTATATGACGAAGCAGATGCAGATCAAGCAGATTGCGAAGAGCGGTATGACGGCTACGCTCACGTCGAGCCTCATCAGTGTGACGATGGCGGCCCTCGGCTTCGGCTATTGGGCGCTCGCCACGCAGTATCTGGCATATATCGCTGTGAACACCCTGTTGCTGTGGTATTTCAGCCCCTGGCGGCCCAGTTTTCCGAGGAGTGAGGAGTGTGGAGTGAGGAGTGAGAATAGTCTTTTTTCACCTCTCAAGAAGATTTTCCCTTTCAGTTTCAAGATTATGCTGTCGGCCATCTTCACACAGCTGAATGCAAACGTGATGAACCTGCTGTTGGGGCGCTATTACGGCGAGACGAATACTGGTCACTACAACCAGGCCTATCAGTGGAGTTCGAAGGGATACCTGCTGGTACAGAACATGTTGAAACAGGTAGACCAGACGGTGCTGGTGGGACTGCATGACGAACGTGAGCGCCAGTTACAGGTACTTCGTAAGATGATGCGCTTCACGGCCTTCATCGCCTTTCCGCTGCTTTTCGCCCTCGCGATGGTATCGCATGAGTTTATTGTGCTGGCCATCGGCGAGAAGTGGGCTTTCTCTGCCTCGCTACTGCCCTGTCTCTGTCTGTGTGGCGCCTTTATGCCACTCTCCACGCTACTCACCGATGCTGTGATCAGCCATCAGCGTAGCGATATCTACCTCTGGAGCACCGTTGCCCTGGGTGTGCTGCAGATTGTGCTGATGGTCAGCCTTTGGCGACAGGGAATCTATGTGATGGTCATCGCCTACACTTTATTAAATATAGGATGGATGTTCGTGTGGCATGTCTTCGTCAGACGACTGATGGGCTACCGTCTGCTGGCGTTCCTGAAGGACATCGTGCCCTTCGCCCTCGCCGCTGCAGGAGTGATGGTGGTGACGTATTTCCTGACAGAGTTTATAGTTGATAGTTTATTGTTTACAGATGATTACCTGAAGCTGTGGGTATTATTGCTGAGCCGAGTCATCATGGCTACAGCACTCTATCTGATAGTGATGCGAGTAGCAGGAGCCGTCATCCTCAAGGAATGCCTAGCGTTTATCAAGAAATCCACTGTAAACCGTAAACTATAAACTAATACTCATCTTCCAAATAAATACTTCTTCAGGAAGAGGCTGACGCGGATGATCTGCGAGGTGACGATGCAAAAGGCGACAATCACCAGGGCCACGATGAAAGAGGCCGTCGTGTCGAGCAGGAAGTTATGACGGTTTGTGAAGAAGAACAAACCCACCATTGGCAGTTTCGGCAGGAAGAAATAGTGCAGGAGGTAGATGTCGAGTGTCCGACGCCCGATGAACTGCAGACCCTGACCAAAGCGTGTCTCCTCAAAAAAAGCATGCTCATGCCTGAAAAACATAAACACCACAGATAACAGTAGGAACATGGCCAGCGTATGAGGCAGCGCTGCCCACTCCATACGAAGCGTGTGCCACTTGATCACCTCAATCGACATGACCACAGCCAGCGCCAGCACCACGGGATAGAACCAACGGGAGTCCATCA
>JAEETC010000134.1 GCA_016286585.1 Prevotella sp.
CGCGCACAAGACCGATGGGCACGTCGCCATGGCCGAAGTACGTATTCATCACGTCGGCAAAGGCCGCATTCCGTTCGCCCTCTCTGTCAACCATTACGCCGAGCAGGCGGCAACGCCCCTCGTCCTCGTAGCGGTAGAGCATCTCCAAGGCAAACAGGTCGTCGGTGGATGAGCCGATGTCGGTGTCGAGGATGACAAGCGGCACGCCCGCATACTCGTCCTGCCGCCCGGTAGGGTCATCGACGTTGGAGCAAGAAGTCAATGCGGTCATTGCGCCGAAAACGAGGATGGCGGCAAGCATCCATAGTTTCGTCATATTCATAGCAATCAATCGATGGTGAACTGGATTTGGACGCTTTCGAGATTAACATCTCCGACGGCAAGCATTTCGACGGTTGCCGCCGGTGTGCCTTGCCATGTGAATGTGTGCTTCGCGGCGTCGCTGAAAACGACGGACACGATGTCTCGACGTCCTTCGTAGGCACTTTTGCCCGGATTGGAATTGACGGTCAACGTTCTTGTCGCAGCATCCATGTGTCACCTGGCAGAGGGAATGCAGGCATGCTTGTGGGATTGTCGGCGTTGTCAGACGTACATGACGTGAGTACCGACATTGCGCCGCAAATTAGGATGGCGACCATCACCCATTGAATTATTCTGTTTATTGACTTTTTGTTATTAATGATCACTGCACATTATTTAATCGCGCTTGAGCTTCACTCGCCGTTGGACTGCTGCTGGTGATTTTTTCCATGAAACTGGAGAGACTTTGGACGAACTCTACCAACTGGCGAATGACGATGATGCTCTGCTGCATGGGCTCTGCAGCGTGATCGACGATGTTGATGCCATACTGCACGGACTCCGGGTCGAGCATGTCCACGAAAGAGACATAGCCGTTCTCGTCGGCGAAGTTGAAGGCGGGCATCGGCATATAGTCGACCCCGAACTTGCTGGTCATCATGCGCATGGGGATGGTCTGGTTCACACCCTTGCAGGTCATCGAGCACTGGATAATGTCGTTTAGCTGCTGGGTGTACTGGTCGATAGTCTTCTGGTCGGCATAGTGACGGCGGGCAGCGGCAGCCTCGCGGGCCACCTCGACGCACTTCGCCATATCGCTGATACTGATGGTGGCGGTCAGATCGTCAAGCAGGGTCAGTTTACCCTCGTCTAACCGTTGTGAGTTCATCAGTGCAGCGATGACCTCGAAGATACTTGACGAGCTGTTGAATTGCGACAGGTCGAAGTTGCGCATGCCGCCTTCGCCGCTCTCCTTGATCGACAGTTCCAACATCTTGCGATTGTTCTGCACATAGCTGATCAGCGCATTGCCGGTGTTGTTCACACGGTCGCTCGTCAGCGCGAACGTCAGCTGCGTCTGGTCTTTCTTGCCAGTAGTAGAGGTGACATCAGTATTGATGACGGCATCGGCCGTATAGCCCTTGCTGTCATCCGTGGCTCCCTCGGGAAGCGTGAAGTGCAGGATGCCTGAGAAGTCTTCATGCCACTCGCCGGTGAACTTGGAGGATATTGCGAACTGGAACTCTGAAGGAATGATAAACACATAGGCCCCACCATCGGTATCGCGGACGGGAAAGACGCGCTCCAAGCTTTTGCCGCTTGTCTTCATGGTTATTTTGTATAAGCCCTTCTCTATCTGCTGGGTCATGGGGTTGTAGGAATTGAGTATCACTTCGAAACAGTCGGCATCCTCCCTGTTGAAATCGTTATTGTTGTCAGACATCGTGAAGCGGTGCTTGAAGTTATTCAAGTCAATAGTAATGTATTTCTGGATGCCCATTTCAGCCAACTTGCTGCCTGGTTCCACTTCCTGTAAACCACTTCTGACGGCTTGTAGAAGAGTAGCCCACATGACCGAGGTCTTAAACTCGGGATTGCCCAGTACATACTGGTTGAAATACGTGTTGAAGTTGTTGGCAGCCTCCCATGACGTGAAGTTCAGGTTCTGGGCCAAGTCCTTCAGAGTGGCACGGGTGTGCTGGACAAACTCCTTGCGGTTTTGCCTTGCCTGCTCCTGAGCTGGGTTGTCACTTGTGTCGTTAGTACACGATGTCATCACACTTGCGCCGCAAATCAGGATGGCGGCGAGCATCCAATTCATCATCTTTTTCATAATCTTATAAGTTTATTTGATTCTTCATTATTCACTCTTCACTTTTAAAAATTCACCAGAAATGAAAGGCCCAGCGTCCAGTAGTTCATATACTTACGGGTCTTATATTCCCTGGGCTCCAATCCCAGACCGTCGGCATATTCGCCTGTCGAGGCCAAGAGGGCCAGGTCTGCCAGATAGCTGGCGCCAGAGGTCATACTCTTCGTCACGAAGTGGAAGGGGTCGTAGGTTGCCGTGAAGTCCTTGCGGGTGTAGTCGTAGTCACAGTAGAGGCGCCATGAGAAATTCGACTTGTAGCGATAGGTGAGCGAGAGACCCGTACCAAACGAGGTGGACGACTTGGCACCCACAGTCAGGTATTCCCAGTCGTCGGTCCATTTCTCACCCGTGTTGTTAGGATACTGCAGGTCGTTGAGCGACAAGGTGGGGTCGCCATAAGCATCCTTATGCTCAGGACGGTTGTCGAGCGACATCGTGTAACTGATATCCTTCATGTTACCCTCGGCGTGGCCATCGATATCCAGCTCCTGTGTGATGGAACGGCCGACCAACGCCTTGGTGCCTAAGGAGAAGTGGGTGCCGAGGGGCAGGTTGAAGTAGACACCGACACTACCCGTGAACTCGGTGATGTGGTCGCTCTTCACGATGCCGTAGCTGTCGGTGACGGGCGCGTTCTCATTCCAGGCACTCTCCGACTCAAACTGATAGCCCACTTTGTTCAGGAAGGTGAGCTCGTTCGCATCAGCGGAACTTGTGTAGTCTGTGGGATAGGCGGCTTCATAGTGGGGCTGCAGGCCTGCCCAGACATAATAATCTTCGACAGACACATAATTGGCAAAGTCGCCGAAGTCTTTGACCGACTGCGCCCTGACCCTGAGGCGGCCACCCACGCCGACGTACTTGTTGAAGAAATAGGCGCCCTCGGCATCGACCACCGTAGCGGCACGGAAATGGAGGGTCTCCTTCTCTCCCATCGCATCAAACTCAAGTTCTTTGTTGCCAAGGCCCAGACCCATGGAGATGCTGAAGAAGGAAGGCTTCTCATTTTCGATGACCAGGTCGTTGCGCAGCAGGCCCTTTCCCTTGAACAATAGGTCGCAGAGGGCATAGCCCACCTCGGTGGACATGATACCGATGCCGGCGCCCGACATGACGTCGCTGATCCAGTGGCGGTTGTTCAGCACACGCATCACACCCGTTGCCGTTGCCACACCATAGCCAGCCACCGACCACCAGGGTGAGCGGGTGAGTCCATACTCCTTGTGGAGCAACGTGGCACCGACGAAGGATGTGGCCGTATGGCCCGAGGGCCATGAGTTGGCGGTGGAGCCGTCGGGGCGCATCTCCTTTGCCGTGTACTTGATGCCGTTGACGAGACCGGCCATAATGGCGTACGACGCAGCGGCGCTTGCCAACAGGCGGGGCCAGTCGCTGCGGCCTTCATAGCCGCCCAACTTCAGACCCACCACCATGGCGGGGCCGAAGAACTGCGTATAATCGTCGATACCCGTCTTGAAGTCGGTGAGAAGCTGTGTATTCTTCTTACCGCCCTTCTCGGCCTTCTGGTTGACGCGGAACATCGCCTTGTCGCCCTTGACGGCCCAGCCGGCCACGAACAGGGGCACACCCACGAAGGTCATGTCGTCCATAAACTTGTATGGCTTGACATCGGGGTTCGTTTTCGTCTTAAAGAAGTCAAAGTCCATCTTGGGACTGGCTGTCGGCGCTGCCATCTCTAAGCTGAGGGCAGACCGCTCGGGCAATTCGACCAGCTCGGGCTTCATGTCGGGTACTTCGAGCACAAGGGGTTCCATGTCTCGGTAGTTGTCTGCGTTGGCCTGAACTGTCAGGACCATCGCCATCAGTAATAATAACTGCTTCATACTTATTAATTATTGGTTATAACGATTTGATTCTGTTACAAAACAGGCCACGAGGCCGTAGGTGATGGTAGGACGAATCCAGATTTCCGTGAGCATGTAGTTGGTGTACTCGTTGACGGGCTCCAGGTAGATGCCCAGGTTGTAGAGTGCAGCAATAATCATGTCGATGACGCAGATGAGCCACAGGTTGCGCTTGGTGTAGCTCTTCCAGTTCTTACGCGCATAAAAATAGGTGAGCGTGCAGAGCAACAGCACGGAGAGGGTGAGACACACCAGATGAAGAGCGTAATAGGCCAGCGGCGGTGCAAAGAGGATGTCGCGCAGCAGCACCGTCATGCCCACCGAGATGGAGCACCAGTAGTTGAATTTGAGGGTGTCCAGCCGGTCGAAGAAGTACATCCAGATCATTGCCAGACAGGCGACGTAGAACAGGTTGAGCACCAGTTCGGGCCACGCATTGCCCAGTCCGAAATAAAACACGCCATAGAGCATCATGCCCACCGAGAACATACCCGCTACAGCGGTAATCGCGATGTCGAAAACCTTGGTACCTTTCTTAAATCTTGTCTTCATCATTATTCTCTTTTTTTCTTAAACATCCTACTCATATTGCTCAGATAATCCGTTGGTGTGATGCCGAAGGTAAATTTGAAGGCATTGTTAAATGCTGCAGTATTCCTAAAACCACACTTGCTGGCAGTGTCGTCTGTCGAGTAGTCAGAGTGCTCCATAAGTATCATCCATATTCGTGTGCAAAGATACAAAATTCCTTCGTAATTCCGTTCGATTTTTCCGTTAAACATGCAAAAAGCGGGCAGAAATAGTTTCTGGCGGTTACGCTTACAGTTGTAACCATGTAATCTTTGGAATCGGCTAGGTTATGAAAAAGTTTTATAACAGTATAGACTGTACGGTAAACTTGGAGAAAGGTGGCTGGTTTCTGGGAGAAAGGTGGCAGGAAAGTCGGAGTTTCCTTAGCCCAAAGTCAGAGTTTCCTTAGCCCTAAAATTGGGAAATAATAAAGTGTTGATTGTCAGGCATTTGCATAATGAATGGATAATGGATGCGAGTATTTGAATTTTCTTGACATTGTATACATGTTTGCAGCCAAAAGAGGATATGGTTACAGCTGTAACCGTATAACCGTTTAATGCATTTCCGTTCGAGAAAACTTGGAATTCTTTTGGTTTTCTTCTCACTTATTTGTACCTTTGTGGCCGAAAATGAAGATAGGAAGATAAAGATGAGCATTAACGAGATACAAGACGAGATCATTGAGGAGTTCTCCGGTTTCGACGACTGGATGGACAAGTACCAGCTGTTGATAGACCTGGGCAATGATCTGGAGCCGCTTGACGAGAAGTTCAAGACGGAGCAGAACTTGATTGACGGTTGCCAGAGTCGCGTCTGGCTGGTGGCTGAGATCTCCCCCTGCCCCTCCAAAGGAGGGGAGGGCCTGCGGGCAGAGGACTGCGGGAAACCTGGAAGTGTTATCATTAATTTTAGGGCTGAGAGCGATGCGCTGATCGTGAAGGGTATCGTAAGCCTGTTGATCCGAGTGCTCAGCGGCCATACGCCGCAGGAGATTCTGGATGCCGACCTCTACTTTATCGAGGAGATTGGACTGAAAGAGCATCTGTCGCCCACCAGAAGCAACGGACTTGTAGCAATGGTGAAGCAGATGCGGGTTTATGCGTTGGCTTTCAGTACGAAGCAATAAGCGAAAGTTACCCAAAACGGGAAACTTTGCAATAATTAACAAAAGAAAAGTTGTCCAAAACGGATAACTTTTCATTTTTTATTGCTAACTTTGCAGTCGATTTTCGACTAAAAACTTTCAATGATATGATACAGACAGTAGTTAAGCGCGACGGGCGCATTGTGGGCTTCAATGAGCAGAAGATTATGGCTGCCATCCGTAAGGCCATGCTCCACACCGACAAGGGTGAGGACGAGCGGTTGCTATATCAGATAACCGACCATATCGCCCAACGTGGCGACAGTCAGATGACTGTGGAACAGATACAGGATGCCGTCGAAGTGGAATTGATGAAGTCGAGCCGCAAGGATGTGGCCCAGAAGTACATCGCTTACCGCCATCAGCGTTCGGTGGCCCGCAAGGCCAAGACGCGTGAGGTGTTCCTCGACATCGTGAACATCAAGAACAACGATGTGACGCGTGAGAACGCCAACATGAATGCCGACACCCCTGCCGGCATGATGATGAAGTTCGCTTCGGAGACCACAAAGCCCTTCGTTGACGACTATCTTCTGAGTGAGGAGAGTCGCGAGGCCGTGGAGCACAACTATCTGCACATCCACGACAAGGACTACTATCCCACGAAGTCGCTGACCTGCGTGCAGCACCCTCTGGACCATATCCTCGAGTGCGGTTTCATCGCCGGACACGGTGCCTCGCGTCCTGCCAAGCGCATCGAGACGGCCTCGGTGCTGGCCTGTATCTCGATGGAGTGCTGTCAGAATGAGATGCACGGTGGTCAGGCCATCCCCGCCTTCGACTTCTACCTGGCCCCCTACGTCCGCATGAGTTATATCGAGGAACTGAAAGCCCTCGAAGACCTGAACGGCGAGAGCTACAAGGATCTCTACGACGAGCCGCTGATGGACTACATTAAGAAGCCGCTCGACGGACTCCAGGGTAAGGAGCGCGCCCAGCAGCACGCCATCAACAAGACGGTGGGTCGTGTACACCAGGCGATGGAGGCGTTTATCCACAACATGAATACCATCCACTCGCGCGGCGGCAACCAGGTGGTCTTCTCTTCTATTAATTATGGTACGGACACGAGCGCGGAGGGCCGTTGCATTATGCGTGAGATTCTGCTTTCGACCTACGAAGGTGTGGGCGGCGGCGAGACGGCCATCTTCCCCATCCAGATCTGGAAGAAGAAGCGTGGCGTGAACTACCTGCCTGAGGATCGTAACTTCGACCTCTACCAGCTGGCCTGCAAGGTGACGGCCCGCAGGTTCTTCCCCAACTTCCTGAACCTCGACGCCACCTACAATCAGGATCCCGACTGGAAGGCCGACGATCCCAAGCGCTACGAGCACGAGGTGGCCACGATGGGCTGTCGTACCCGTGTGTTCGAGAACCGCTTTGGCCCCAGGACTTCTATCGGACGCGGTAACCTCTCGTTCACGACCATCAACATCGTGAAGCTCGCCATCGAGTGCATGGGTGAGCCGGATCAGCAGAAGCGCATCGACATGTTCTTCGCGAAGCTCGACCACATGCTCGAAGTTGCCGCCAAGCAGCTCGACGACCGCTTCCAGTTCCAGAAGACCGCCTTCGCCAAGCAGTTCCCCCTGCTGATGAAAAGCCTCTGGATTGGTGCCGACAAGCTGAAGCCCAGCGACACCATCGAGAGTGTGATTAATCAGGGTACGCTCGGTATCGGCTTCATCGGACTGGCTGAGTGTCTGGTAGCCCTCACGGGTAAGCATCACGGCGAGAGCGAGGAGAGTCAGGCGTTGGGTCTCAAGATCGTTGGCTATATGCGTCAGCGCATCAACGACTTCTGCGAGCAGTATCACCACAACTACTCCGTGCTGGCTACGCCTGCCGAAGGTCTCAGCGGCAAGTTCACGAAGAAGGATCGCAAGGAGTTTGGCGTCATTCCAGGCGTGACGGATCGCGACTACTACACCAACTCCAACCATGTGCCCGTGTATTACAAGTGCTCAGCCCGTCATAAGGCCGAGGTGGAGGCTCCCTATCATGAGATGACACGTGGCGGACATATCTTCTACGTGGAGATCGACGGCGACGCCACCCATAATCCGCAGGTGATCATGAGCGTGGTGGATATGATGGACCAGCTGAACATGGGTTACGGCTCTGTGAACCACAATCGTAACCGTTGTATGGACTGCGGCTATGAGAATGCCGACGACCACTTGACCCAGTGTCCGAAGTGTGGTTCGACGAACATCGACAAGCTGCAGCGTATTACGGGCTATCTGGTGGGAACGACTGATCGCTGGAACTCAGGCAAGCTCGCCGAGCTCAACGACCGCGTGACCCATATCGACCACGGAGCTCAGGATTTGTTTGGTGATTAGAGTCTTAGATATCATAGAAGATACGATGGTGGATGGTCCGGGTTTCCGGACCTCCATCTATTGTGCAGGTTGCAGTCACAAGTGCCCAGGCTGCCATAACCCACAGTCGTGGGACTTCAACGGCGGGCGGGAGATGTCGACGGCCGAGCTCATGCGTATCATCATGGCCGATCCCTTCGCCAACGTTACCTTCTCTGGTGGCGATCCCATGTATCAGGCAGCAGGCTTCGCCGAACTGGCGAGAGCCATCCATGAACAGTCAAACAAGGATATCTGGTGTTATACGGGCTTCACATTTGAAAGTCTGATCAATGAGGACCAACGGGAACTGTTGGAACAACTCGATGTGCTGGTGGACGGCCCGTTCATCGAGAAGTTGCGCGATCCAGACCTCTTGTTCCGAGGCTCGTCGAACCAGCGGCTCATCGATGTACAGGCCTCACTCTATGCTGGGGAGGTTATTCTCTGGCAGCCGGATGTCCTCATTCCTCGTTGAGGTAGAACTTCGAATACGCCACGTAGTGCTCTGCGTTGTCTGTCTGTCCTGGACGGACGGGCTTGATGTACTTCGCAGGTACGCCGCCCCAGATCTCACCAGCGGGAATTTTCGTGTTCTGTAGTACAAGGGCACCGGCTGCCACAATACTGCCTTCGCCTACCTCACAACCGTCGAGTAGGGTAGAGCCCATGCCGATGAGCGCATGGTCGTGGATGGTGCAGGCATGAACGGTCACGTTGTGGCCGATGGTGACATACGAGCCGATATGTGTGGGACCTGTGTCGAAGGTCACATGGACGCAGGAGCCATCCTGGATATTCGTGCAGTTGCCGATGGTGATGGGGGCCACGTCGCCACGCACCACCGCATTGAACCACACCGAGCACTCGTCGCCCATCGTCACGTCACCCACAATCGTAGCGTTCTCGCTGAAATAACAGTCTCGCCCCCACTTGGGAGCGAGACCGCGAT
>JAEETC010000135.1 GCA_016286585.1 Prevotella sp.
ATTATTTCATTCCGGAACGGCTGCTGAAGTTGATGCGCACGCCTTTGTCATCGACCATCATGTCCATGCCACCATTGTTGCCGTTGCTGACGGTCGGCTTGCGTTCACCGTCCAGTATCTCGCGGCACATGTTCTTGATGTCGGTGACACGCTGGAGCGTCTCCAGGTTGTCACCGCTGTAATGACCAGGGAATAGGAAGCGGATGTCGTTCTGCTTCATGTAGCGCTCAATCCGCTCGGCAGTGTACATCTCGGTCGAGAGGTTGGTGAACACCAGCAGATTGGTCGAGCCGAATGCATCGCCGCTGAAGCCATAATGCTTGGCCTTGTCGAAGAACGTGGCGCTGCCGGAGGTGTGACCGGGCGTGAAAATGACCTCTATCTCGCGGCCGCCAAGGTCTATCACCTCGCCGTCGAAGAGATATTTGATCTGGCCCTTGTAGCTTCGCATGCTGTTCGGAACGAGAGGCATGTCACCTGCATTCAGATAGACCTCGGGGAAAGGCCCTACCCCACCCGCATGGTCTCCGTGGGCATGGGTCAGCATCACGGTGACGGGCTTGGAGGTAATCTTTGCTACAATCTTGTCCAAATCAGGAATAACCGTTCCAGCATCAATCAGTATTGCGCGGTCATTGCCCTCAACGAGGTAGAGCGACTCGTTATAGACTCGGTGTCCGTTGCCTATCCATGTTTGCTCGTCGAGCTGGCGGAACACCACTTCGTCATCCTGATAAACCACTTTGCCCCGAAGGTCACGGCTGTTGATGTCTGTGTTCTGTGCCCCAATTGTAAGAGGCATCAGGCTAAGCAGCATGGCTGCAATAATCATGTTCGTTTTCATAAATTTATAGTTATTGTATTCTTTCGTAATTACTGATTAGACAGCCTTTCCCTTACGTACTGCACACTCGCCACATACTCCTCGTCGGTAGTCAGGTGCTCGATGATCATGGGCAGACGAGGGTTCTCGGCGGTGGCCAATTGGGCATAGAGCTTAATATCCAACGTGCCCTCGCCGCAAGCACACTCCTGAAGCTGGAAGGTGTACTCAGGCTTCAGCAGGATATCCTTCAGGTGGCAGCTCACGATGGTGCCGTGAAGTTTCTCGAAACACTCGCGGAGAAACTCATCGTTGAAGAAATAACGGCGAGGCGAAGTAATCATGTTCACCACGTCGAGGTGAGTGCCAAATTCCGTACGATCCACAGCCTCTATCAAACGCAGATACTCGTCGGGACCGCTGGGTATCATCCACGGCATCGACTCGATGCAGAACTTGGTATGCTGAGGACGAGCCGTGTCAATGACCTGACGGATCATCCTGACAGCCATATCCCACAGTTCGCGACTGAAATTGTTGCGATAGCCGCCGTCCCAGCGAGGACCATAGGGTGTGCCTACCACATTCACACAACAGGCGGCTCCAATGGCATCAGCCATTTCAAGCTGGCGGACGGCATAGTCTATCCATTTCTTGCGCTCGTCAGGATCAGCAGCCAGCGTGTTACGCCACACACCCACTTCAGCGATAGTGAGTCCGGCTTCGTCGGCAGTCTTTTTATAGGCCATGATGGTTTCTGCATCCTCATCACAGTTGACGGGGAAATTCACACACTCCAGCCCGAGGAACTTGTGCTTCGCAGCCCACTCTTCAGGCGAGCCGTGCTGCAATGATGATGAAATACCTAAATACATCAGAAAGTCCTCCTATGAATTACCGTTTCATCCATCTGATCCAACTCACTCACACCAGTTCGGGCCATGATTCCAGCCAGTTCGGCAGTCATCTCGTTGATACGTCCTGCCACAGCATCTGCCCCGTCCTTGAGCAAGGGCATCAAGTGGCGCCCTACTGATACGGCCTTGGCACCAAGAGCCAGACACTTGTAGGCATCCATACCGCTCTCGATGCCACAATCCACGAATACGGGGATGCTCCTGCCTGTGATTGAGAGGATGTCAGGTAATGCCATTAATGGCGGCACGGCATACTGGATCATGCCATGATGGTGAGATACGACAATACCTGCACAACCTGCTTTCAGGCATTTCTCGGCATCGTGAGGACTGAGTACACCTTTCACGATGAACGGCACACCAGCAGCCTCGACGAACTCTGCCAGTTCCTCGGTGGTCTTGGCTTTCATCGGCAGGCCGAATACATCATCGTAACCACCCTGAGAATTGAAGGCGTGGTCGATATCCATACCCACGGCGATGCAGCCCACACGGACGGCATGCTCAATCTTGCGCAGCACCTCGCGGTTGTCAGCATGAGGCTTGATAATCTTGATGGTTCGAGCACCTGTGGCCACGATTTCCTCCAGTTCCTCGTCGCTGCCCATGCCTACCCAATGCAAGGCTCCGCTCTTAGCAGCCGCCTGGGCGTAGATGGTCATGCCGTTCTGGGCGGTGTTATGCAGATGCGACAGGGCAGCTGTCATAATCGGCGTGCGGAAGGTCTCTCCGAACAACGTCATCTCCGTCGTAGGGAGGATGGCATCCAGATAGCGGGTCTCAATCAACAGAGAGTCGAAATAATCTCTCGTAATCTTGTCGGAATTTGATGTCAGTTGCATATTCTTACTTTTTTTTACCTTTTCGTTACTGCTGCGTTTAGTTCGTCTATCTTCTCATCAGAAAGTTCATACTTGCCAATCACGAAAATGGCCAATACGAAGAGAATAGCAGGAATCAGGGTGACGAGCCACAAGATGCCTTGTTCGGCCATCGGCGTCTGAACCGACTCTCCCGCCTTGAAGCCAACCCAAGCCAGCACCAGTCCGGGTATGACACCACCAAGCGCCATGCCGGCCTTCATGAAGATACAGATGAGTGCATTCACGATGCCAGCCACACGACGGCCTGAGGCATACTCGCTGAATGTCACTACCTCGGGCACGAGTGCCCACATATAGCCGGTAGCCACCACCACGCCCGTACTCTTCACGAACTGCACTACGAAAATCAGTGCGGTGATGGACTTAAGACTCTCGACGGTCATGATGAGGTACATCAACAGCATGGCTGCGATGGCGATGCCAAGGAACAATCGGAACATGCCGCTCTTACCAATCCTGCGCTTGATGGCAGGCACCATCGGCATGAAGATAAACGCTGGAATCGTGCCAAGCCACATGAACACCGTCGTCATCAGCGGCGTGGCATGCATGTTGAAGGTCATAAAATACGAGTCGGCGGCATTGCTGATGCTCATGGTGGTGAAGGCGATGATAAAGAAAAACGACAACACGCGGAGCGGACGGTTACGCACCAGTTCCATCCAAAGGTCGCTCACCTTCACCAGCGCACTCTCACTCTTGTCCATCACGATACGCTCCTTGCTCTCAAAGAAGGTGACGAGGAGCAGCACCAGTCCCACCAATGCGAAGATGCTCATGGTTACGAACCACGCACCGCCAGCCTCGGGCGTATTATAGACGGCTTCCATCTCACCTGTTTGGGGATTCAGTACTTTGGGTGCGAAGAGGACAATCACCAGCGGCAAGGTCTTGATGATCAGTCCCGCCAGATTGGCCATCACCATACGCACACTGGTCAGAATGGTGATCTCGTCAGTATCGCGGGTGAGCGACGAGCCAAGTGCCGCGTATGGTACGTTGACGAACGTGAAACTCATGCTCATGCCTATATAGGTGATGTAGGCGTAGAGCAGCGACCCGCTGAACCCGTTCCAGAAGCAGAGGGCGGCAAAGGTCGCCAGCAGTACAGCACCCAGGATCAGCCACGAACGGTACTTACCCCAGCGGGGATGCGACTTATCGACGATCGCCCCCACCATCGGGTCCCAAACGACGTCGATGATACGGACCACGAGGAACATCACGGCCACGACGGCAGAGTCCAGCCCGTACACATTATTATAATAAAAGAGCAGCCAGATGCTGACGGTCTGGTAAATCAGGTTCTGCGCCAGGTCGCCCGAACAGAACCCGATGCGCTCCCGCCACGAGAGCCTGTAACATCCGTTGATAACATTATCCATATTTTATTTCTTTTCCGTCAGACGTTTGACTTTTATAAGTCATAGTTTATCTGATATAATGTGTTTCTGTCAGTTCTTCTTGAACCTTCGGCGAGCCGAACTGCTGGAGACCAAGACGTAAGGACTTCATCATGAACGCCATGTTCAGGCCCAACTGGCGGATGGTCTGCATACCCTCTTCGTCGCGGATGACCTCGCCGGGAGCCGTGCCGTCTCATCTCGTAGCGTCCAAGTTCCAACACCAATCTGGGGGATTTCTAAGTCATTATTTAGTTTCATATTCACTGTTTTGTTGGGTTTGTTTATAAATTATCCTAAATAACACCACAAAGATGGTGCAAATCGAACGCAGAAAGCTCGCTTTTTGCTGAGATGCAGCCCATCTTCACAACTTTTCGTTGCAAATATAGTGATTATTATCGGATTTTGTATAAATTTACCCTCTGATTTAAATGATTTTATGAACATTGAGCCGATTCTGCATAAAAAACGTTTCAGGAACTTGACCACGGATGAACTGATCGGCACTCATATAAACCGTCCGCTCCAATTTAGGCTCTGGGGGCTTATAGAACTGATATTTCAGGCGAAGATTAAACACCTTGTCCTTCTCAGGATTCTCACGGATCATCTCTGCAATCTCCCTCAACTCCAGACGCTTGAAATGATTGGAATTTTCATGCAAAGCTACTGATTTTAAATGGATTCCGCAATTATTTACACAATTATTATCTTCTATTTTGCTTCTACAAAATCTCTACTAACCTTCTACCAACCTTCTACCTTGCCTCTACAAGAAGAAAACCTTAGGCTCACAGCCTATTCCCACGGCGGGAATGCAATGTTCCCAGCTTGGGAACACCATATTCCCAGTATGGGAACATGTATTACATCTAAGGGAAATCTTGAATCTAGATGTCACTTAAGGACAATACTACGCCTTCTTCCTATTTGTAGATGATTGGTAGATGAGCAGTAGAGAATAAGTAGAGGATAAGTAGAGTATTTGTAGAAGATAAATAGATGTAATATTCCTGCTAAACAACTTATATACAGCCATATACAAACATTTCAGTAGAAGGAAATAATAGCATCTACTTTCATTCAAAGTCCCAATCTGTCACATAGTGATCAAAACCGATGCCCTCTATGCTTCCAAACGTAGCGACGACTTTCAAAATCTCTTCCTGTTTTTGGGGCGAGAGCATGTTTTCGCCGTGATGCACTCGATAGTACGGTCCATTCCCGCCTCCGAATAATGCATGTACACACTGGCGAGCCTCAGCCCTTTGCCAATGAGGCACGTTGTCATAGAGTTTCGTGAAGCCCCATGCCTTCTTCACCATTTTCTTCTCACGGAAACATCGGCACTTGCCGTCCTCCCAGGCTGTAGGATAGACAGCCGAGCCACGGTATCGATCTTTGGGCATCAGCAATCTTGCCTGATAGTGCATGCACTTGTCCTTATCCGCACACTCACTATTGAAACACAATGGATACCCCATTGGAATATCTTCCGCTTTCAGTTCTCTTTCTTCCATATCCGTATTAATTGTTCATTGAAACGTCGTCGATTTGACTGCAAAGTTACTCAATATTTTAACCATTGTCTTGCCCTGAAAAACGTTGAATCAAAAACAACGTTTTTCTGGGCAAGGCAGTGGAAGTGATTCTAAGAGTTAAAACCGTTGTTTCACAGGGAAAGTGAAATAGGTGTCTGGGAAGGGTTCGTCCTTCAGGGTGAAGTGCCACCACTCGGTGTCGAAGGGCTTGAAACCGTGGCGGAGCATCGCCTGACGCAGGATCATGCGGTTCTTGAACTGCTCGAGAGTGATACTGCGTTTCGGATTAGCAGGGCTCTTCGAATTATCACCTGTATACTCGCCCGTCTCAGGATTGCCGCTGAAGTCGGGGTGGCTCTCGGGACCGAACCAGTCGAAGGTGCCGCCCATGTCGAGTTCCTTCTCCGTCGACATGTCAAACAGCGTCAAGTCGAGGGTAGAGCCGCGCGTGTGGCCACTCTTCAGACAGATATAGTCCTGAGGGAAGAGCACGCTCTTGTCGAGGTCTGGATAGAAGTAGGGCTTCATCAGCGTGTCGGCGATGTCCTCTGCCCAGCGCACGAAGTGGTCAACACCCTTCTGCGGACGGTAGGCATCGTAGATCTTCAGACGATATCCCTGAGCCTTGACGTCGTCGCTCACGGCCTTCAGACTGTCTGCTGCCTGACGGGTGAGCAGCGCTGTCGGCTCCTCATAACCGTCGATGCGCGTACCCACGAAGTTATACGTGCCGAAATAACGGATCTCCAGGATGACATCAGGCACCACGTCGGTAATGGTTACAAACTGGCTGGCATCGTCAGTTGCGCTGACAGCTGCACTCTTTTTCGTGTCCGAAAAGCAGGACACCATCGTCATGCCGCAGATGGTTAGGATGGCGGCAAGCATCCATTGAACATTCTTTTTCATTCTATATACTCATTTCACGCTGATTTTGCACCTAAGAAGCGACACTTTAATAGCCTGTATACTGGCCGATGAAGAAGACGGCTCCCGTCTGCCGTTCACTGATGACGTAGAGGAACGGATGGTTGGCATGGAAAGTCGGGTAGCTGGGCGCCGACTTCCAATCGACCTCAACGACGGTGATGGCCGACGCCTCTGTGCCCTCCTCGTCGAGTTTGATCTTGGCCACCTGCTTCATGAGCCCGATATAGACGGGCACATTACAGAAATAAGGGAAGTCGGCCTTACAGTCATCGAAGGCGTCGGGCATGCCAAGCGCGATCATAATGGGCTTCAGGTCGATATCGGTATCGGTCTCAAAACGAGGCAGCTTCACATCCACCGTCTGACCCGACATCAGCTGGTTCAGCTTTTCCCATTCCTCGACGGAGGGCACCTTTGGCAGCGCATTGGTTTCCTTCTTGGGCAGCAGCACCGTCATCGCGTACGATCCATTACCGTAAGGCAGTCGCAGGGCCTGATAGCTGTTGGTCTCGGCATAGTCGAACTCCGCCGTCTGGTGCATCATCGGCCTGAGTATCATTTCCTTGGTGGCGCCAGCGTGTATAAACTCCTCATCCACCGTCTCTTTCTTGTCGAACTTCATGGTCCATGTGCCCTTGAAATAGATGGCGTTCAGCAGGTAACTCACGGCATCAGGATTAAACTCCTTCTCATCGAGCACCTTCTGGATCATCTGCTCCGTATGATCGCTGGCCCACTGGTTGATGACGTCTCTGGTCTTGCCGTCATAGAAGTCGCGGGTCTCAGGCTCGGCGCTGTAGAAGACATTCGCCTTCTGCACGAACTCCGGATTCAGCGTGTAGTTCTTGTTCACGTAGATGTTGTTGGCGATCATCACCTTCGTCAACGGGTCGAGGGCTGGGGCCATGTTCAGCATCTTGTAGCAGAAGGCGTTGATGCTGTCGGCGCCCGTCTTTTCGAAGCCCAACACCTTATTAATCTGTGCCAGCGTCTCGCCCGCAGCCCCGTTGTTGAGCATGCCGAGGGCGTAGGTGATGCTGAGGGGCGACAGAATCTGACTCTTCACCTCGTCCTGCGCCATTTGGAACAGGTTGAAGGCGAACGCGTTACTCTGGTTCACCAGTTCCTGTTCGGCGCGGGTCAGTTCCATCGATGTCGGCGGTTCCACGGGGTCGATAACGAATACAGGTTCCACACTGTTACTATCGCTGCTGCATCCCGACAACGCCGCTGTTGCCATCATAGTCAGGGCGATGGCTGCCCACATGATTCCTTTCTTCATAACGATTGCAAATTTAAGACATTTTTATGAGTATAATGAGAGAAAGTCGAAAAACTTGCATCATCTTCCGTTAAAAATTCCAAAACCCTCGTCGAAACATGATATTATTCGTACCTTTGTTGTCAAAACCATCAACAATTAACATTATGAAGAAATTATTCGTGACTGCGATGATGATCGCTGCAAGTATGGGGCTGACCAATGCCCAGACGGCTCAAAAGCAAGTAGTAGAAGAAGGTGGCACAGGACCGTTCAAGTCCGAAGTGGTGGGCGATGCTTCCTGCCCCGGTTTCACGGTGTATCGTCCTCAGAACCTGAAGGAAGTGGTGGCTCGTCAGGGTGCTCTGCCCGTGATTGTCTATGCCAACGGTGCCTGCTTCAACCACAATGTGGAGATGCGCCTACTGTTGAGCGAGGTGGCCTCCTACGGTTATGTGTTAGCCGCCATCGGCCCTTACGACGAAGCCGATGTGATGGCCCAGTGGCGAGGCGTCCTGAAGTCGGCTTATCCCGAGACCAAGGGAGAGGTGGTGATGGCTAACGGCGAAAAGATTCTGCCGATGACAGCCGAAGAGCGCCAGGCTCGTGAGGAGCAGCAGGCCAAGCAGCGGGAAGAGGCCGCCAAGAAAGCCAAGAAGGGCAAGAAGCAGCAGCCTGCTGCGCCCATTTTCAGGACTTATCCCAAGATGCTGCTTGAGGTGCTCGACTGGCTGACGGAGCAGAATGCCGCTGCAGGCTCAGAATACTATCATTGCCTCAATCTCGACCACGTAGCCGCGATGGGTCAGTCGTGCGGTGGTGCACAGGTGCTGGGCGTAGCTTACGACCCCCGCATCAAGACCTGTGTGATGCTGAACTCGGGCATTGGTGACATGGAGATGATGGGCACGACGAAAGAGTTGCTGAAGAACCTGCACCAGCCGATGTTCTATATGATCGGCGGCCCTGGCGACATTGCCTATGGCAATGCACAGAAGGACTACGAGCGTATCGCCGACAACATTCCCGTAGTGATGCTGAACTCCAAGGATGGCCACAGCGGCACCTATTATGAGAAGTATGGTGGCAACTATGCCAAGGCCGTCATCAAGTGGCTCGACTGGCAGCTGAAAGGCCAGGTAGGACAATCCGCCCTTTTCCTCGACGACGAATACCTGAAGATGAAATTCCCCGAGTGGCAAGGCGTCAGAAAGAACTTCAAATAAATAGAATGATGAGAACTACCAGAATGATGCTGGCCGTGATGCTGACGGCGATGGTATGCACAGAAGTGGCAGCGCAGGG
>JAEETC010000136.1 GCA_016286585.1 Prevotella sp.
CGCATAACTCACCCTGATTGGTAAGGGCGTCGCGGAAGAGCAGCCGGTAGTCGACCTCCCAGGAGCCGTCTTCATGGACGATGAGATACTTGGCCTTAAGGCCTGTCTGTCGGGCAATTCCATCCGCTGTGATGACCGTCATTTCCAGTCCCGCCTGCGGCGCACCGACCTGCCGGGGCAGGCCGCGGTCGTCGACGGTGAAGTAGAGGGAGTCCACGATGTCGTACTTACGGGTGAGCTTCTGCGTCATGACGAACGTCCGGGAGGGCATCAGCTTCTCGCACTCGTAGACCTCGAAGGCCTTGTTGGTCAGCTCCGTGCCGATGGATCCGCGCAGGGTACGGTCCTCGGCGGCCTTGTTCTGGTGGATGACGCAGACGATGCAGCACCGTGCCTGCTGGGCTATCTTCATCAGCCGCTCGGTCACCTCGTGTGCCAGCTGGCCGTTGTTGATATCGTCCACCAGGTCGCGCACACCGTCGAGGATCACCAGGTCGGGGTGGCACAGGTCTATCGCCGCCATCAGCAGCGGCAGGCGCTCCGTCCACGACTCCGTCCGCACGTTGAAAATATCGTACATGCTTTCCGGAAATCCCTCACCTTCTCCGCATACCATCGGCACCAGTCGGTTCCTCAGGATGTCCTGCGTACTCTGGTCGCTCTGCTCGGTGTCGATCCAGAGCACCTGCAGCGGCTCAAAGGTCGTGCGGTGGAAGGCCAGCACCCCTGACGCTGCGGCTGCCGCCATCATCATTGACATGACGAATGTCTTGCCGCTCTTGGCCTTGCCGGTGAATGCCACCAGCTCGCCCCGCGGACAGCACGGCACGTCGAACAGCTTCAGCAGGAACTCCATCGGCGGCAGCTCCTTGTCGATCGTGATGCGGTCCTTCTTCAGCCGCTCGATCAGTTCCGGATCCGTGCCCGCCTTCGCCAGCTCCTCAGTAATCAATTTTCCCGACGATTCAATCATATCAGGCACCCGTTTACTGCGTCTTCTTCAGAAGAATCCTCAATTTCTGTGATTTCAGTGTTTTCTGTGTGCCATTCTTCTTCTGCATCGAAGATGCGGATTCCCATGTCGAGCCAGAAGTCCTGCCAGTCGCTGAAGGTCATGTCCTGTGCGATGGCATAGAGGCAGGTGACGAAACAGTCAGCCCGCTCCGGCACCTCCCTGTGCAGCAGTTCCTTCATCGCCTCGTCGATGGCGTCGTCCTGCGTCGGGTCATAGTCGCTGATACTCTGGTGCAGCAGTCTCTCAATCAAAGGCATCTCCTGAAAGATGCGTGATGCTTGTTTTGACATAGATGTTTGGTTTTAAGTTTTTAAATTCAATAGTTTGTCGCGACGGGGACAAAGTTACGTTAATAGCGGAACTCCTGCAAGGAATTCCGCTATTACTGAGTACCGAGTCGGTAACAGAAAAAAAAGGTAACGGCCGTTACCTATTCACATAGTTTCTTGTAGCGTTTCAGTTGTACATAGAGAGCGTTTTCACTACGACTCAGGTTGGAGTGCAGGAACAGATAGGCCGCCAATACTGACATAGGCACCGACAGGGCATCATGGTTAATCAGACGGGATAGATCCATATAGATGCAGACAGGTCTAGTTTGTTCAAAGTCGAACTCGAAGAGTTTCAAAGCGAGCGCTTCCGTGTTAGTTTCGTTGTCAATGAGATATGGCTGCCAGGAGTTGATGACCTTTCTGAGTTCCTCATGATGGTTCTCACGGAACAGGGCCGACAGCGGTGTGTCGGCATTGAATAATTCTTTAGCAGACGCATCACTTTCTTTGGGTGTCTTCTTTGGTTTGGAATTGGAATCACCAATATTGATTTGAGTATCCACATGCTGTCCGCCAGAGGCGACATACACTATTTCGATTTTGCTGCCATTGTTGGGATGATCTGTTCTGTGTTGTTGCTCCAGCAGTTCATTGACCAGCTTCAGGACTTCAGCGGGCAGCAGTTCGCCGAGTCCGCCCAGATTGTCCGGGGCTTCTTCGTTTCTCTTCTTCATATTCCTTGATACGAAATAAATGGTTTAACTAAAATATGATTTTGGAGAAAAACGGTGACGTGGTTAGAATGCTAAGGAGTCTCAATATGGCTCTCGGGCTTAACCTGGCCCCCATATTCATATTGATACTACCAAAGCCCACGTCTCCGTATTGGACACGTGAGCACGGCAGCCGTCTTTTCTGAATATGGGTCTTGTGAGTGGTTAATTCGAGAGACCTACAAGAAAGCTGGTTGCTTACGTATTGGGTGCAAAGTTACTCCAATTCTTTTAAACACCCAAATGTTTTGTTATTAATTTAAGGACTCATAACTATTTCTGGGTTTAATGGGTTCAACATTTAAGGAATTATTACTTCTTGAGAGTCTTTTCTATTCGCTTGCTTTATAATGGGGCAGCGCCGGCCTGAGACTAGCAACTGCCCAGAAAAAGCAGGTTATATTATTTAAATCGTCCTTTTGCATCGTTACCTGCACCTTGTCCACGATACTTGCTCTTAGCGGGATTAAAGTTATAGCGCACGGTGAGTTCTAAATTGCGGGTATCGAGGCGCTTGTCAAGGTTGATTTCACGGATGTCGCTATAGATGGTTGCCTTCTGGCGGATGCTTGCAAAAAGATCGGTGCAGGCCAGTTTGATAGTAAGACGGTCATTCCAAAATGCTTTGTAGAGGCTGATGTCGAACTGCCACGACTGAGCGAGGTGTATGTTTTCGGTGTCACCTGCCGAACGCCATGAGAAATCAGCATTGAGCCATGAGTCGAAAGGCAGATTTACAGCATTGTTGAAACGGACAATGGCCATCGGGCTGTTCATCTTTTTGGTCTCACCGCGGTATTGCACTTCAAGGTTCTGCATCTGCGTGGCCACCATCAACTGCGGATGATACTTGCCGAAAACTGGTGCGGCAGAGACCATCAAAGAGAGGTTGTCATAGCCACGGGCGTTATCCTTACGGAGCAGGGCAATGGTCGGATCGTCTTTGTAGGATGAATAGGAGGTGATGATGTAGTCGTGTACACGGGCATAGTCAATCATTCCCGTCAGCCATTTGTAGTTAAGTGCCAGTGAGAGATTGTCGCGGTACGACGGCTTCAGATAGGGGTTACCGCTCTCATAAGTGTAGCGGTTGATGTACTTGACATTGCCGCTGAGTTGGCTGAATGCCGGCCGGTTGATATTGCGCGAATATGAAAGTCGGGCGCGCACGTTCTTCAAAGGATACATCAGCATCAACGAGGGGAACAGGTCACTGTAAGTTCGGCTTTCATCACCCATCTTCACGCTACTTTCATAATAACGGCTATCGAGATATTCATAGCGTAATCCGGCAATAAGTGTCAATTTGTCCAGTCTCTGCATCAGTTGAACGAATGCCGCCGTGCTGTTTTCCTCAATCTTTGTGTCGCTACTATCAATTATTTTTTCTACGTTTCCGAACACATCAGTACGGTGAATGTAACTGCCCTCGGTGCCTATCTCCAAATTGCCTTTCCAAAGCGGATGGCCAGCCACGAACTTGGCGGCATAGAGGCGGTTCTTCACGTCGTTGCGGGTGGTTACTGTGCGGTCGTCGCCTTGTGTGGCATCTTCAAAGGTCTGGTTGTCGGACTTCTGTTTCTGTAGCAGCACGTCGGCATTGGCATCGAACGACCATTTCCCCGTCTGTCCCGCATAGTAGCCGCTGATGATGTGCTGAATGTCATCGCCGTCCACCTTGCCGTGACCCGTAATCTGATCGTCGTTCCGTTGATCAATGAGCATGGTCGTGAGGTAGTCACTCGTCTGACTATTTGGGTGTGAAGTAACGGTATAGGTCATACCGATGGAATGATTGTCGTTCAACATGTAATTGAATCCGAGTTTCCCAGCTAGCATCTGGTTTTTGTTGTAGTAGTGCATCAGACTGTTCTGCTGATAGTGGCTCTGTAGGTAGGTGTCTTGTCGGCTGTCATTGGTCTGACGGATACGACGGTTCTCATATTCGACCATACCAAATATATCAAGTCCACCAGTGCGGTAATTCATGTTTAATTCCTCCAGTCCATACACATAGTGGTTTACGCCAGCCACTGTGCGGCTGTTGAAACTGAAACCCTCGCCCACAGGACGGATGGTCTTGATACGGATGACGGCCTTGACCGTAGCATCGTATTTTGCACCAGGCGTCATAATCACTTCCACGTCCTTGATTTGGTCGCTGTTCAGTTGGTCGAGTTCACTTGGGTTGCGCATCTGTCGACCATTGATGTAGATAAGTGGTGTACCGCGTCCGATAACCTCGATATTTCCTCCATTGTGGATTATACCTGGGATATGACCAAGTACATCTGTAGCTGTTCCCATCTTGGCAAGGTAGCTTCCTTCAACGGTGGTCACAAAAGCGTCGTCCTTCATTCTGACCAGCAGACGCTGACCTTTCACCTCAACGCCATTCAATTTATAACTTTCGGGGTGCATTCGGATGGTTCCAACGTTATCTTTATCGCATAAACGAAAGATGGTTTTGTATCCTACATAGGAGATACGAGCGAGGATTTGCTCTTGTTCGTATGGAACTGCGAAGTAGCCAATTTCGTTAGATACTCCACCACTGAGTAGTGTCGAGTCAACAGGATTGAGGATCGCAACGTTAGCGTATGCCACGGGCTGCCCCAGTTCGTCGATGATGGTACCTGTCAGGTGACGGTTGGTCTTATGGGTACACTCTACGAAGATCTCGTTGTATTCAGGCGTTATAATCATTTGGACGGGATAAAAGCCTATCATCTGCTGTATGGCATCAGGAAGAGACTTACGATTCACTGAGGTGGAGATGCGGAAATCTTCCAGTTCGTTGTAGATGAAGCTTATGGTATAGTCGTTCTGCTCCTGACTTAATTGAAGTAATGCCTCGCTGAGCGACACATCATTATATTGTCGGGTGATACGTTGAGCCTGTGAAGTACCTAACGCTAGAAGAAGGATAAGCAGTAAGTTCAATCGTCTCATTTTACAATCAGTTTTTCGGATTCACAAATGATATTTACTGCCTCGAAGTTATTCAGTCGTTCTACGACCCGATCGATGCTTTCGCTGCTCTTCCATTCGAAGTGAAAGCGGAGTTGACGACTTTCTTCCCGTTGGAACTCAACGGCAACATGGTAGTTGTCTGCTATTTCATAAAGCATCGTATCAAGCGACACGTTGTCGAAAATGCGAGGCTCCACAGCGATGGAATCAGTGGTAATGTCAGCAGATATTATGTTATCTGGAGCTTTTACGCACGTCGTTTGTTCGGTCTCAGGTGCCTGCGGCTTCTGATAATGACGCACAATATGAATAGCTGCGAAAGCAATGCCTGAGGCCATAAGAACACCAATGATTGATGCTGCAACTTTCAGCCAGCGACGCGGTGAGCGCATCGCAATCTGATGATGATTCTGTTCGAACTCATGCCATGCTTTATCCACATCGGGCAAATGGTCGAGTTCGTCCATCATGGCCTCCAACTGCTCGTCTGAGTACTTTTCAGGATGTTCCTGCATGTCAAGAAACATCTGTGTCTTTTCGTTTGGGGTTTGCATAGTCTTTACTTGTTAAAATGGTTCCTAATCAAGTTCAAGGCGTGTGAAAGATGTTTCCATACGGCTACCCTGCTGATGCCCTCGGCAGCAGCGATCTCCTCGTAACTGCAACCGTCGGTGAAACGGAGGCGGAAGATGCGCTGCTCCTGTTCAGATAGATGACAGACTATAAACTCGTTGATGTCAATCAGTCGTTCATCTTCAACGTCGGAATCGTCGACAGGTTCATTATTGCCACTCCCTTCGATAGCACTTGCTGGGTGGCGCAGCCGCTTGAGGCACCGGTTTCGGACGCTTGTCAGCAGATAGCATTCCTCTGTTTCCGGCATCAAGATTGTTTGCCCATGAAGCAAGTCTTCGAAGATGTCGCTGACCACATCCTCGCTTTCCTGCTCATCGTAGAGAATGGTACGTGCCATCCTGTACATCTTGGCATAGTGCTGCTTGAATAGCCGCTGGATTTCTATTCTCTCCATCACGTCTTTTTTTGTAATACCCAATAGACGTTCAAAATGCTAACCCCATACCCAACTTTTTTCAAAATAGGGTACGAAAAAATACTTTCGTTGACCTCTTCATCAACAAAAGTACATAATTATTCGCAAAAGTTACATCTTATGGCGTAACTTTTACATATTATTAAAAGAATCTCCTTGGAAAGCAGTCCCGTCATCACGAGGGACTGCCTTTGAATCAAAATCAAAGAGCAAAATGATTACTTTTCTGAGGACAAAGGTACGCCGAGTTTAATTAGTGTCCGCTGAATTAATACCGAGCCACCAAGACTGGGGTGCAGACATAGCCCCATTCTGTGACCATATTAATTATTAGCTGCCATATTTCGGTAAGGATATGACAAAGTTCCCTTAAGAACTTCATCACGTTTTTGACGAAGTAGCACATTCCCGTCCAACATTTTGCAGTATCAGGGAGCTTGGCTCTTATGTCATTGGCTCGATAAACCCTCTTGCCAGTACCGAATGAGCATTCGATTTCGTTTCGCCGACCTATGGCTTTTGCCATCTTGGCCTTCACCTCCTGTGGTGGAGGGTCCTTCGGATGTCTTCCAAGTGGCTTGCAGTATGCTTGTATCTCCATATCCTTCAGTAGCTTGCGGTTCGGACACTGATGGACACCCGTTCTATGCATCTCGTCCTGCTGGTGCATCATCTGTATGATGGCGGTGATGACCTTCTTCTCATAGAGGAACAGGAAATCATAGCGTTTGTGGTCTACGGCAAAGATGTCCAACAGCTGACGCAAGTCCTTTGTCAGGCAGTTAAGCAGGTAGGCGATGGTGTCCTTCACCAGGCGGCCCTTCTTAACCTTCTGTTTGATGAGCAGCAGATAGGCACGGCGGGCATCCTTATAGTGGGTCGTCTTCCCCTTGATGCCAAACTCTTCGCATACCTTGGAGGTGTACTCGTCTATCTTGCGGCATGCCGTTTCAAGAAGGGTGGCATCAACTGGGTAGCGGACCTCGGCATCGGCACATGTCGCATCTATCTTCAGCACTCCCTTATGCTTGCGCCCTTTGGTGTCCGTGAACTCTGCTGCATCCGGGTCACCAGCCTTCGGCTTGGGAGGCTCCTCGCCCTTGTCCCTGGATTCCTGTTCCTTCTGACGGAGACGATCTTCCAGGATGCGCTGCTGTTTCAGGAGCATCTTCGTGGTCATGGCGTTAATCTCCTCCTCACTGATACGTTTGCGGATGGTGACAAACAGGCTCGAATCGAATATCGGAGTGTCCGTAAACTCAGACAGGCCACAGAGATACTGCATGTAGGGATTCTCACGGATAATGTCTATCGTCTCCTGGTCGGAAAGGCCGAGCTTGTGCTTGACTAGCATCGCACCAACCACCATACGGGCAGGCTTGTTGCCTGCACCTTTCTCCTTGTTGTCAAGACGTGAGTTGTATTCCTTTTCGATGTCAGCCCAAGGGAGAAGGTCACCCATCTGCACCCACCGGTTGGACTTGTCAAGGTTGTCCAGTGACGACCTCACCAAATCCAGAGTCAACTGCTTGTGCTGTGGTGTGTAATACTTCATTCCTATATGACTTTTAACACCCAAAGGTACTCATTTCTTGTTAAACAAAAGAAGAAAATATGTTATATATTGCTAATATTCAAAGCGTTAGATATTATTCAGCAAACACTAATTAAGTGGAGGGGACAAATATGAAAAAGAATGCTATTCTACTAATGGCCGTTGTAAGCCTATTTGTGTCGAATAAGCAAATGGCTAATGCTGAAGATAACACTGCTACTCAGAAAGATTCAACAGGTATATCTGTGGATTCACTCGAGAAGATGTCTGATAAAGAACTGGAATCGATGACTCAGGTACCTCTTACCTTTGCACCAGATTATAGATAATGTTCTAAATGTAAGATGTTAATCATCGTATAAATTTAGTACATACGGCTATGATTTTGTAGCTTTGCTAGAGATTATGGCCGTGGGGAGTGAGGAGGCAAGTGCCTAGGTAAGACAAGTTCTATATCGCGGGACAGATCAATACCCACTCCCTTTACAAGTCTTTAAAGTCTGGACAAAGAATCGAAGCACGCCATGAGAGGGCGATGCAGTGTCCGATAAGAGTAAAGTCGAAGAAGATTTGGCTATAGTCTAAAAACTTATTCATTAACAATTAAAACAGTTAAAAGATGAAGCCAGATTCACAGATGACACTCGACAGGTATTTCCGTCAGTGTGTGGGAATTGACGTTTCCAAAGACAAGTTCACCGCCTGTCTCCAGATGTATGACAGGGCCAACGACGTGGGCTGTCACACGATGAGTATCGACTTCGACAACACGAAGTCAGGTTTCAACCAGTTCGTAAAATGGAGCCGGAAGGAGGCCGTAAAGGGCTTCCCGCTGACCTATCTAATGGAGCCTACAGGCGTCTATTACGAGCCTTTGGCCTACCATCTGCACAAGATCGGGCAGACGGTCTACGTGGTGCTTCCCAATAAGGCTCGCAGTTTCTGTGAGGCCGAGGGCATCAAGACCAAGACAGACGCGATGGATGCCCGCTGCCTGGCACTGATGGGATGCACAAGCCGCAAGCTGAAGCCATGGTCGCCTCCGGCACCAATCTACCGTGAGTTGCGCCAGATGACGCGTTTCCACGCTGACCTGTCACAGATCATGACCTCTGTAATGAACCGCATGGAGTCACTCAATCATGTGGAGGAAGCAGACAAGACAGTCCACAAGAATTGCCAGAAACTCATTGACGAGATTGACACACTGATGGAGAATAACGACAAGGCCATCATGCAGAAGGTTGCCGAGGACAAGGAGTTGGAGGCCAGGGTGAAGCGCATCGCCAAGACCAAGGGACTCGGAGTGACCACCGTCGTATGCATTGTTGCCGAGACAGAGGGTTTCCACCTCATAGAGAACAGAAAGCAGCTCACAAGCTACGCCGGGC
>JAEETC010000019.1 GCA_016286585.1 Prevotella sp.
CGATCAATGGTATCACCGACGAGTTCCCCTGATTCTGGTTCATAAGCACCGCCTTAATCATCGAGCAGCAGACGGCTCCGGCATCATCGAGGGCATGAGGGTCGATGACGCGACGGATGTTCACGTCAATGGCCTTGTTCTTCTCGTAGATCTTCTGGAAGTATGGAGCCATGAAGGCCAGCAGTTTATGACGGGTGATCACATAGTCCCTATAGGTCTTGTCTCCCGTAGCCTGATAGGCTGCCAACGCCCCGGAGTAGGTGACACCCCACTCATAGCTCGTCAGTCGGAACCCACCCTGTTTCAGATAGGTATCGGCGGTGGCCTTACTCATGTCGGTAACGCGCTCGCCGGTATTCTTGTCCACCAGTTCGGCAGGAGTCTCCGACTCGATATATTTCAGCACACGGTCCATGACGGCCTTCACATCAGCGGCCTTCGAGACACCATAGCCCACCCGGTAGGCAGGTTTCATGAGGTGCAACGGTGTATTGTTGTCGTTAATGGTCTCACTGGGCTGGGCTGTAGCCGACATTGCGGCAATGACGGCCAGCATCATCAAGATGGTCTTTTTCATATCCTTTGTTATTTATTTAATCTTCGGTTTCAGTTCATCGGGCGACTCGTTGGTGAACATGCTGACCTGCGGCCCGTCCTTGGTGAAAAAGTCGGTGATCACCTTCGGGTCGAGGGTCAGCGTGGGCTGGAAGTCGTCGCTCTGCATATAGCTGAGGATCGTCTGACGCATCTGCCGCGCCACAACCCGACGGTCGAGGTTGTTGTCGATATCCATGGTGGTCATGAGCAGCTTGCCCTTCAGCACATTGGCCTCAATGAGCATACCCAGCTTACGCGAGACGTGCCAGGTGTCAATGGGCTGGATGGGGGGCTGATAGTCGGCAGGCAGTTCCATGAGGTTCATCACCTGTGCCCGGTTCAGCAGCTCCCACCAGTTCAGGTTGCTCCAGTCATCGGTGGGGAACCCATACTTGAAGAGCGGATGCTGGTTGTCGATATAGGCACCGGTGGTATGCGGCGGACGCATCTTAAACCACGAGGTGTTCCAGAACACAGGCAGGTAATGCTGTACGACATCGCGGCCCAGGCGCACCTTACCGGCAGCCGTCAGCAACACCTTGCCACCTTTCTTCAACACAGAGATGGCCTTGGCGTCGAGCGAATCTGTGATGAATATATCGCCGCTCTCCTCACTCCTCACCCCACAACTATCGGGATAGACCCAGAAATCCCAATGGTTCCACACCTGCTTGCCGATATGGACCTTCAGCGTCAGTTTGCAGGGCTCGCTGATGCTGTCGAGGGGAACGACAACGGAGCCGATCTGCACGTTCTTGCCAATAGGGATACTGTCAGACGAGAGAGGACCTTCCGTCACAATCTGCTCACCACATGTGATGATATAAGACTTCCGGATGGGGGAAATATTTCCGTAGAGGGCGTTGTAGACCTCGATGGGCACCCGCAAGGTGTCGGCCGACGTATAGACAAACTTCAGGAAGCGGGCCAGCGGCACCAACGGCGAACAGAACTCCCGCCACTCGTTGGCAAACATATAACCCTTCTCCCGCCAATGTACATTCAGCGGTCCGACGAGGGCCGTTCCCTGACCGCTGTAGTCGTTGAGCGACAACAACTGGAAACCGGCATAGTCCTTTGTACGCAGGTTGCGCTCGATCTCATATTTATAACAGAGAGTCTGGAGCCGGCCGCTGGCCATAAGGAACTTTCCGGCCTGCTGCTCCATACCGTTCTCACGGAGCAGGTCGCGGAAGATCTCAAAGTTACGGGCCTTATAGGCTCCCGTGTACTCGACAATCTCGTTGAAGTCGGGGAAGGCACACCACTGTCCCTGTTCATGGGCGATGATGGGACTGTTGTTAGGCTCACTGCCCTTATAGTTGCGGGGATACTCTATCTGACTGAAGTAGTCATCATCGGCATGAGGGGCATGTTTGTCCCAGTCAAGGCCGCGTGCCCCACCCTTCACATGATACTCCGAACCATCGTCCCAGGCCCAACCGCCACCGACGGAGGCTCCGCAGTAGAGGCGCGACGGGTCGTAGTGCTTCATCGTCTTCACCCATTCGTTACAGTAGGCCACCCAGTTGCCGGCAGGCTCATTGCCGGCAGCCATCATCACGAACGAGGGGTGATGGCCATAGGTATCCACAATCCGCTTCGACTCCTCCAACAGATACTGGTCGATCTTCTGTCCCTGTCGGAGCTTCACACCGTGATTCGGCCACGAGGGTCCCTCCGGCTGGAGATAAATGCCGAGCTTGTCGGCTGCTGCAAAGGCGGCCTCCGGCGGACAGTAGGAATGGAAGCGCACATGATTCAGGCCGTATTCCTTCACCTTGGTCAAGATACTCATCCACGATTCCTCATCTGTCGGGGGATAGCCGGTCTCGGGGAAGCAGCAGTTCTCCACCGTTCCGCGAAGCCACACAGGACGGTCGTTGACATACAGCTGGCGCCCTTTCACACAGATTGTCCGCACGCCAAAGGTAGTCTCGTAATAGTCATTGCCCACGCTTATACCTAATCTATATAGCTGTGGAGAGAACTCGTCCCAAGGTATCATAGAACCCGTCGGGATGCGCAGTTTCATCGTATGGCCGGTGATGTTCTGAAGCCACGTGAGAGGCGTGTCTTTATAGTTTTCATTTCCTGGTCTGACAGGTTCCACCGACACCATCATATAATCATCATAGAACATAGGATTGATGTCGCCGCCAAACACCACAGTCGCCTGTATCACACCATCCACCGGTTCCGTATTGAGCTTGACCTGACGGATGAAGATATCCTTCTCTTGGGCCCGAAGCTCCATCAGTCCGGTGATACCGTTCCAGTTACCCTGGGTCTGGTCGGTCACGCTGTGCGAGTCCTGCCCGACACAGACATTCTCGATACCATTGTAGACACAGACGGCAATCGTATTCCGACTTCCGGGAACGAGGAAGCGCGTCACGTCATACTGATGGGGTGTGGAGAGCGACCGCTGAAGGCCCACCTCCCGACCGTTGATATAGACGATGGTCTCGATATGCGGGCGTTCCAGAAAGAGGGTCACGTTCTTAGACTTCCAGTCTCTCGGCACATAGACACTCCGTTTGTACCAGGCCTTACCCACGTAATGTTTCTCAGGCGTCAGGAAGAACGGGAACTTCACGTTACCCTCCCGCCGATACTGTTCCATCCAAGGATTAAAGTAGTACGACGAGTCGTAGGTCGAGCCCGTCCAACGGGTGTCGACCGTCACAGGATCACCCTTCCCGTTGGTCAGCAGCGAACCGGGCAGCATCACATAGTCGTTGTAACTGACGGAGTCGCCAAGGGACAGGTCCCACGACCCTGCGAGACTGATCACATCCTGAGCTTGGACCATACTGCCGCACAACAGTGTCAGCAGGACAGAGAGAGAACATGCGTGAAATCTTCCCATGAGTCTGATCGTTTATTTGATTACTTTTTTGCCATTGATGATATAGAGGCCCTTCCCGGGAGCCTTTACCCGGACACCCGTCAGACTGTAACAAGCACCATCACCCTGCTCCTCGAAGCGCACCGTCTGGATGCCCGTCGTGTTGTTATAGGCACCGATGTAGTCGGGCAGGTAGAAGCCGAGGTGCGGCGGTTGGTTGTAGGCGGTATTCTGCCAAGCCACAGCCATACGGTAGGTGTGGTCGTGCATCAGCGTGGGGAAACGGTAGTCGGTCTCGTAGGCTGTCGAATAGACGTTCAGCGTGGCGTTGTCGGTCTTACTCCAAAGGATGACCTCTTCGCGCCAATCACCGAAGATGTCGGCAGCCAGACAGGGCGTCGCCTTCGTGCCGTTACAAGACGAGGAATTACCCATCGAACTGGCACCGATGGCCGACAGACCCGGTCCTAACATCAGACTGCTTTTGCCGTACTTGCTGATAGTGATACCGTCAAGCAGCTCGTCGAGTTCATCACCGTCCCAATAGATGCGGAAGTTCATCGAGGGTTTCGAAGAACCCGCCTGTTCGCCGGTGATGGCATTGAAGGGATTCTGGTTACGGCTGCCACTATCGAAGCCACCGTAGGAAGACCAGAACTCATAGCCTCGACTGTCGGCCACGATGTCGGCCGCCAGACCGCGTCCGTTATCCTGGCCCTTCTGTCCGCCCTTCCAGATAATCTCTCCCGTAGCGGCATCGTGGAGATCCCAGGCATAGTCGCCCTTCTCCTCATGCACATCGAAGAGTTCCAGTCCGGGACGGTCGGGATCGAGGTCACCCAGATGGATGGCATCTCCATGACCGAAACCAACGGCATAAAGTATCTTTCCGTCATCGTCGAGAGCTGCCGAGCCCCAGACGATCTCGTCTTTTCCGTCACCGTCAACATCACCGATAGAAAGGTTGTGGTTACCATTGGCATACATCGTATAACGGCCCAGTCCGGAGGTACACACCTCAGGCGTAAACGACTCCGTCTGGCCGTCAGCATCCATCACACTATAGCTGTCCTTCTTGTCTGAGTTGTGCAGCCAACGGGTCTTCAGCTCCTGCCCGTCGAAGTCTACCGCCCAGATATAGGCATAGGTATAGTAACCGCGACAGAAGATGCCGCTCGGATTCTCGTCAGGACCGCCTAAATAGGCGACAGCAGCCAGATAGCGCTCACCACGGTTGCCATAGTCGCCACGGTCTTTCTTGCCGCTGCGGTCGTCCCAGTTGAAAGTGCCTTCGGCCTCACTCAGTTCTGCTTTGGCGTTACGGTTGGGGTAGTAAGCGATGGTGTGGATGGCAGCTCCTGTCATACCATCGAACACGGTGAGATATTCCTGTCCGCCATTGATGCGACCTGCACTAGTGCGCCAGTCTTTCGTATTGTCGGCAGCCTTGATATTGTCATCGGTAGCGGCCTGGTTCACGTAATTACCCAGTCCGTCCTTCGACCCTGGGGCGGTCTTGCACATCAGTTCGGCATATCCGTTCTTATCAAAGTCATAGACCATGAACTGCGTATAGTGGGCACCTGCACGGATATTTACACCCAAGTCGATACGCCAGAGCAATTCGCAATTCGACGCGGTACCATTCACAATCTTATAGCAATCGAGGAACACATTGTCGGTCTTGTCGCTCTGGGAGTTGTCCTTCGAGGTCGAAGGGTCCCACTTCACGAAGATCTCATACTGTCCGTCACCGTCGACATCGCCCACCGAGCAGTCGTTAGGTGAGTAGGTGCCTCCCTGGGCACCTGTCTCCGGACGCTCGAGCTTCAGTTCGAGATAGCTCTTGGCCCAGGGCTTCACGGTTTCCGATGCCCTGATGACAAGAGCATCCGAATGGACGTCGTAAGCCCACACCTCAAACTCATCGTCAGCCGTGCCGTCGACGCTCATCGACGTGGCGCCAGTGATATTCTCAGCCACAGGCGTACCATTCTTCAAGAGGGTAAACGCCGTGCCCGGGGTATCAGTCCCCAACAACCGCCAGCTGACGAACACCTTCCCCGCCGTCGTAGGGAATGCCACCAGCCCGCGGTCCAGCTTCTCCATCTGACTCTGTGGCGTGCTCAACGATTTCTGCGCATGGCTGCCGACAGCCCATGCCAGCAGCCCGCACATGACAAATAATTTGCCTAGTAGTTTCATTTTTCCTTTTTATTTGATGATGATTTTCTTTCCGTTCTTGATGTAGATACCCTTCTGCTGCGGCTCTCCCGTCAGTCTGCGACCGTCTAAGGAGTACCATACTCCCTCGCTTTCGGAGAGGGCTGGGGTGAGGTTCCTGATGTCAGTCGGCTGGTCCGTCACCTTCAGCCTGCCTTCCTTCTTCAGCAGTTGCGTGGTGTCCCAGTAAAGGCCGTCGGGCAGTTCCGGCAGGTTGACGACGGTGTTCGAGGTCGTCTGCAGGGCACCGACCTTCCACAGCACCACCTCGTCGCCAGCCTTCAATCCCGAAGCCAGAATATTAATCTCGCCTGTCACCATCATGGTTCCTTCCACATTCACCGGCGAGACCTGGATGCCAGTTCTACCTTTCTGCACTTTAAGATCCAGAACTTTTACTGTCGTAAGACCTTTGCCTGTGATATTGACCCCTCCAATAAGCCTTCCGATGCTGACGTCACGGCCATTATTCGGAAAATCACCTCTGACAGTGGCCTTTCCCAACCCATACGAGTTGTTCCACTGGAGCAGCGGATCATATTGACCGGTTTTTGTCTTTAAGAAATTCAATTCACCTTCAAACTGGCTCCAGTCGCCCTGCATATTGCAGCGTACACTAGTCACATGCACTGCCAGATTACCTTTACCCATTAACTTTCCTTTGTAGTCGCAACGGGCATCAAGATACCAGTTTCCGCCACCTCCTTCAGGTACAACCATAGTCGTCGTGTTCGAGGAATAGCTGTTGATATTGTCGGGATCCTTCAGCGTTCCACCATTCAGCACCACCGTATCAGGGTATTGATGAATATTACCAAGTTCACCTGCCTGGACTATGCCCTGACGGAGTATAAGCTTACTGAACATACACGACCCGCCCATCACCAAGGTGCCGTCGCCGGTCTTCTCCAGATAAGACTTGCCCGTCTGACTGATTTTCCCCTTCAAGGTCAGCGTCCTTACAGGCAAGGCTATCACACCACCGCCTTCCCCAAGGATCAGGTTCTGGGAGGTCGTCACATCAGGTTTATTTGCCATCAGCGAGAGGCCCCCGCCGTGCTGCAGGTTAATCGGATTATTGACACCTCCCAACGCACCGTATTCGGCACCGTCGGAATGAGCCAAAGCCGATACCGTCACCGTGCCGCCGTCAATCACAACGCCACCGGTAAATTTGTTTACGGTGTTGATAGTCAGATTAGCAGCACCCATCTTGAACAACGAACCATCGCCAACAATGCCGCCATTACCGTACAACGTAAAGTCACGTTCCTCATTGGCAAAGACGACACTCGACGGAGCCACATCCTCTCTGATATCTACCACATTCGCATACGCTCCATCATCAAACGTTACCCTGTCGCCCGTCACGAAGGCCACCCTCGTTCCGTCGGGCAACAGGAAGTTCTCCGTGTTGTTAAAGTCCCATATATAACTATCATCACCTGTCCATTTCACATCCAATGGCGAACGTGTGGCTTGCAGAACCAGATAGATACGTGAGAAGCCATCCTCATTGGTCTCTTTGGTGAGATAGCATTTCATGCCGCTAAGGCCTTCAATGACGATATCCTCTAGATTGCCGACAAACTCATTAGCCTGCAGGATCTCATACTTCCCTTCAGGCATATTGGTCTGGCCATCCTCCAGGTTAGGGATGAAACGGAACACGGGAGCCTTGTATTCCGGACCATACTGCCAGTCCTTGGTCTCAATGACAAGTTTCGAGGCACCTATTGCATCACATATATTATGATCGAAATCTTCCTTCTTATTGAACAAGTCCAGCTCAAGCACTGAGCCAAAGCCAAGCCTGAGTGTATCGACACTCATGCTACCATAGCCATGATTACCACCAGGCCTGATGACTGAGCCATACTCTACCTCAATATCCTGAAATTTTGTCCCTGAATCTGGTGTGGTTTCCATTTTGGCAAAGCGGTTCAGCCAGAGGCGGCTATCTTTTAGTCCCTTGTTAAGCACTATCGTACCTGCCCATACATCAGTCGGGCCTCCATAGCTCTGTATTCCGTCACCCTCCAGCCTAAGTATGCCGTCGCCCTGCTTCACAAGGCGGATGTTGCTCCCGGAAAGATCTCCCATGGAAGTCCTCTCCATCCTGAGGGTATGGGTATAATAGCCGTATTCTATGTTGTTGTTATCGTCATGACCCTGAACCCACGACGGGGCATTGTCGATGATAACGGCAGGCAGGCAGGGCTCTGTCACGGTCACTTCCATATCGCCGGTTTCTGCCAGAAGCACCTGGGCCTCATTATGCTCACTGGAGATAGTGCCGCCATTCTTGATTTCCACTCTTCCCGTCATCGTCAGGGGCGGAGGAGCCTGGGTGATACCCTCCAGTTCGCCGAGGAAATAACTCACGTGAGGCGGCTGGTTGTAGCCGCACATCTGCCAGGCCATCGCCTGACGGTACTGGTGGTCGCTCCACAGCGTGGGGATGCGCCAGTCGGTGGGGATGGTCGTGGTATAGATGCGGATCTTGTTGTCCTTGGTGCGGGTGATGACCTCCTCGCGCCAGTCGCCGAGGATATCTCCCTGGTAACAGGGTGTTCCCTTGGTGTCGTTGTTGGTCATCGAACCCTTCAATGTCTCTATCGCGCCCGTACCATATTTATATATAGTGACGGCCGTGTTCTTACCCTGACTGGAATAGTCCTGGCTTTCCTCCAGCAGGTCACCGTCCCAGTAGATGCGGAAATTCTGGGTGATATTGCTCTTCGTTCCGCCAGGCAGCGGCGCGTTGATGACCGAGCTGATCAGACCGGGATCGCGGCTTGACACACCCTGACAGCCGGGATAGTCGTTGGTGAAGTTACCCATCATAGCGCGCCCGTCGTCATCACCAGCCGTGTAGCGATAGTATAGCTTCGAGGTGGTGGCATCGCGATAGTTGTTGCCCGGGTTGTCCTCGTTGCAGGCGAAGATCTCATGCCCGTGGATATAGGGATTGAAGTCGCCCTGATGCTGGGCGTCACCATGACCTAAGCCCGTGGTCGAGAGCCCATGACCGTTATCGTCGATCACCATCGAACCGAAGCAGATCTCGTCGCGTCCGTCCCAGTCCACATCGGCGATGGCGTAGTTGTGGTAACCCTGTCCGTACCAGGGAGAGCCTGCCGTATTATTCGTCCAGTGCCAGCGCTCCGTCAGCTCATGGGTCTGGGGATCCACGTCGAGCGCCACCATCTTATGACGCGTATAGATGCCGCGAGCGAGGAAGATGCTCGCATGACGGCCGTCGAGACAGGGAGCGCCGAAGAAGTGCTTCGTCGAGCGGTGGCCGTAGCCGTCGCCCCAGGCAGCTTCCAGATTGGTCTCGCCGTCCTCCAGTCGCTTCAGCGGATAGTCCATCACCTGATAGGGCTTGCCCGTCGCACCGTCCATATAGACCAGATATTCGTCGCCCTGATGCACGAACCACTGTCCTGTGCTGGTGGCACCCAGATAGTTCTTCGTCGCGTCACCGATCACCTGCGTCGTGCCGTCGGCCATGTGGATCACCGTTCCGTCAGAGGCACGCATCACAGCCTCTGCCCGTCCATCCTCATCCCAGTCGTAAGCGATGATGTTCTGCTCGTTGTTCTGGAAGTCGGCCATGTTCGGCCCGAGTTCTATCCACCAGAGTTTCTGACCGTTGAGCTTATACACCTCGATGATGAAGTATTCGCCCTCATAGCCCGCCTTCTGGTAACTGGTGCCTGCCCAACTCTGGTTGTCGAACTTGATCAGGATCTCCAGTTCACCGTCGCCGTCCACATCGGCACAGCAGGCATCGTTGGGCACGTAGGTCGACTTCAGGTCGCCGTGATCAGGCGTGATCTCCAACCATTTCTGCGCCCACACGGTGGCAGGCTTCGAGTGCTCACCCTCCTGACCGTTCACAACGGCGGTCACCGTGTAGGTACTGCTCTCCGTTCCACCGTCGGCATCCAGGAAATTGGTTGTCTGGAGTGGAATCTCGGCATTGATCTTCGTGCCGTCGCGGTAGATGTTATACGTCACATCATAATACTCCTCGGCCAACACGCGCCAGGAGCAGAACACCCCCGTGTCAGTCTTCACAGCCACCAGCCCGCGGTCCAAACGGTCTGTCATACGCTGCGCAACGGCAGGAACGACAGACAAACAGAGCAGTAATACCACCAAAAAGTATTTCTTCATTTTTCCTTATTTCTTATGAACAGATTCTATCTTATGCAGTTGATGCCGCAAAAGTAGCAAAAAAGGCCGAATTGACCAAAAAAATATCATAAGTTATAGTAAATTTATCACGAAACACAGCTTCCTTCAAAAGAGTGGCGCACGACATCTTTCCTAGAAAATAATTTTGATTTTCTCTTCCACTTCCACCAGATTGCTGAAAACATCTGTGTACATAAGCTTTTCAGAAGGTGGAAGAGGATTTTTCTCTTCCACTCTTCTTCCACCTCTGAACATCGCTGCTGACTGAGGGTTTACTGGCAGCAAAGCCTGAGTTTAGATAGACTAAACTCGGAGTTTAGATAGGGTAAACTAGGACTTTAGATAGGGTAAACTCCAAAATTCTCTAGAGAATTTAAGAGAAAGGTGGCACCTTTCTCCAGGTTTGCAGCCACCAATCTGGGAGTTTACAGGCACCTTTCTATGAGTTCATAAGCATCTTTCTATGAGTTCAAAGGCATCTTTCTTCCAACACTGAGCATTCTTCACTTCCATTCACTTTCACTACGATTTCTCGCCATCCCATACATGCAAAACGTCCTCAAGCGGCTTTTTGACCTCAAAAAGGTGGAAGAGAGGTGGAAGAGAAAAATCTTCTTCCACTTCCGGAAATACCTTTATATAAAGGGCATACAAGCATTTTGGTGGAAGTGGAAGAGAATTGCACAAAAGAAATATAGAATAAAATGCGCAAAGGAAGTTGACACCTCTGTGACTCAGTAATTCAAAAAACGTCGGCAAAGAAACAAATAAATCCCTCAGTTTCATCAAAGGAAGCAGAGGATTATATTGCTTTAAGGATTTTAGCTGACACCTTGCGAGTGACACAGAAAGACAAAGCAGGGTCTGTGCCCGATGTGTTATGAAAGACAAAAATATGGGATAATAATGTGGATGTCTCAGGATTTCTTCGTACCTTTGCCGCCGTAATGATAACAACTTAACTTTATATCGATATGGAAACAACAAAGAAAAGAACACGCGAAGAGGTCCGTGCAGCCTTTAGGGCTTTTATGCGTGAGAAGGAAGAAGAAAGAAAGGCTGCTGAAATCAGACTTGAATTGTATCACAAAAAGAGGCTGGCAGGATTAATTTAGAACTGCCCGCCTTTAAATCTATCAGATTATGACACATTAAATTTGGAAAACATTAACAAGCAAGCTCCGTATAAAGTGACAGTCGATACGGATTTTCCGCATTTGTTTTATTTTCACACAGATTATGAAGTGGATTATGAGATCTGTATTAAATCGAATGACACTTTTGTTCCCAGCGGTGCCTATGCGCTTGATATAAGGAACAAATGGTAGTTAGATTTTACTTCAACAGATTCCAACCCTCATTCTTTTCCTGCACCTGCATTTGTTGAATGGCAATCTGATTGAGTTTTACAAGCCTTTCGCATTAAAGCACGCCATCATTGATAAGCACGGCCTTTATATAAAAAAAGATTGCGATTTCTTTCATAGTTACGACAATTATCCGAAAGTTCCAAATCTTTCTCAAATTATATTTTCCACGATTTGAAGCCTTCAACAATCTCACTTAACCACAAACTTCTTGCCTTGCTTGATGTAGAGGCCCTTATGCAAGGCGCGAGGGTTCACCTGAATACCATTGAGGTTGTAGACAGCGGCATCATGCAAATCGTGGGCGGCAAGAAGGGGGATGGCAGTTTCGGAGGAGCCTTCAAAAGCCCAACCCATCTGGCGTTCGGAGAGGATGCTGCCCTGCTTGGCACGCATGAAAACCATCTCAGGCAGGTTGCCTTCGGCATCGCGGGGAGCGAAGAGCGTAGCGGGATCGGTGGAGACAAACATGGAGGCGCTGACTGCTACGGCTGTCTCGGCGGGAGCGAAGGTGTTGTTCTCGATGGTGCATCGGTCGGCGTCGCAGTTAACCAGATGGCCACCCTTCGACGTATCGGTGAACGTGAACGACACATTATGCTTCAGGATGTGACCGTAGCCCGGCACATCGACTGCCTCTTCGTTGGATTTGCGATTCACCATGTTGTAGTTCGAGCGGTTCTGCCAGGAGGCGTTGTACTCCCATCGGCAGCCGCCCATGTGATGGTTGGCGTAGAGGCCGTTGGCCTTGTTGCGATAGGCCACGCAATGGTGGATGTAGTTCTGGGGACATTCAGCCGGGCACTTCGTGGTGCCGGCATTCATGCCATAGCCGCCAGCCTTGAAGCCATTGCCGTCGCCGGCGGAGAGGAAGGCTGTGGTGTCGTGGGCATCGGCAGCGGGCCGATAACCGTTGTAGAAGGCCCAGCAGTGGTCGAACTCTGCCGGAGCGAGGTTGTTGATCAGATCGAAGCCGTCGTCGCTGTTGCGCCAGGCTCGACAGTAACGGATGGCGTTGCCCGTCTCGCTGGTCTTCTGGACATGGATGCCAAAGCCGTCGACATTACCGCCGTAAGCACCTTCGCTATAGTCGTCGTAGTTGTTGTAGGCATCACAGTTCAGTACAAGATTGTTGGAGCCTGCCGTCTGGTAATAGCCGATCGCCATACCATCGTGCATGGCTAGATTCTCCACGATGCAGTGAGAGCCTTTTCTTGCCGAGACGCATTCAGACTGGGTGTGCCCCTTCATCCTTACTGGCACACCGACGATGTCGAAATTGCGCAGATGCAGGTAGTCGGCACCTAGATAGAATGCTGAGAAACGGTGACGGCCGTCGAGTTGGAGGGCCGAGAAGTCGAAGAGCGGACGCTCGCCGGGATAGCCCATGATGCAGGTACGACGGTCTGCCGATCCGCCTTTCTCCAAGGCAAAGACAAAAGCATAGGTATGGTCTATCTTCATCACCTGCTCATCGGTAATGGCATATCTGCCACCTCTGATGCATATCGTATCGCCAGAAGCTATCTGATGATATGCAGCAGGGAGAGTAGCCAAGGGAGCATCGATTGTTCCGGCTGAGCTGTCGCTGCCATCCGTAGCTATATAGACCACCTTTGCCTGCAAATCTGCAAAGAAGGCCATCAAGGCAAACAAGAATATAGCCTTCCTCATTGCTTTACTGCTTCTCTGCCTGATCGATAAAATAAGAAATTCCCTCCAGGCTCAGGTCTGCCTGCTGCCCATTGCACGACAAACTCTGCACGACGATTTCCATCGACAGTTTTTCCGACTTCAGGAAATAAGCCACCGCTGCACTCATCAGCGCGGAAATCTCATAGTCCTTACCGCCTGCTGTCACAGTAAACTGCCAGTCGGTAGGTTCCATCACCAGTAACAATTGGAACCGGTCTTCCGTCATAGCCATACTCACCGTTGGAGCCTGATAGACAAGCCCCTTGACAGTCTTCAGGGCCTCCGCCATTTCTTCATCAGAAAGAAAGGCCTTCAACAGCGGGCGGATCGGCAAATCACGCACCGAGAAATTCCTGCCGATGGTGACAGAGGCACGTGTTGGCACATTGTTGTCCATCACCGTACCCACATAAGTACCTTTCAGATTGTCAAAAGCCTTTTGGGCATCCTCCACCGTGACAACATCCTGATTGCTGTCACTGCAGGCAACCAGCCCCACTAATATAGCTCCACAGAGCAATAAAGTAACAATTTTCTTCATCTTGAGTAGTTTGTAATTTCGTGTGCAAAGTTACGAAAAAAGATTGACTTGAAGAAGTGATTGGGAAAAAAAATCACGAATCGGTCACACGGTCACACTGTGACCATGTGATCATTTGGACGAGACTGAACAAAATATGTCAAATTATTTCAAAATATCAAACTTAACAATACCGCCTCTATATCTAATTGAAGCACAAGCAGTTACAGGACACAAATTTTAAGCTAAGGAAAACCAGACTTTAGGCTAAGTAAAGTCGGAGTTTACTTAGCCTAAACTCCCACTTTAGTCTATCTAAAGTCCGAGTTTACCATAAGGGTTTTTAGAATGTAAGATAATTTCATTTTTTCACACCCTAAACGGTCACATGGTCACACGTGTGACCGTGACCGTTTTAACAGACAAGAATCCCCGCTCTCATAAAACGAGGCGGGGATTTGAATATGAGGGTATAAACTAAATCTCAATTGAAGATTAGCGAACGATGAACTTCTTGCCCTGCTTCACATAGACACCCTTCTTCAGCGTGTTCGGGTTCATCTGAACACCGTTCAGGTTGTAGATAGGAGCATTGTGATCAGAGACGATCTTGTTGTAAGGCAGCGTCTCGATGCCAGAACCACCCTTGTTGACGAAGGTACGTACACGTGCCAGAGCTGTATCGATACGGAAGAGTTGGAAGGTCTCAGTACCCTTGATTACGCTCAGACCAGACTCAGGAGCCCAATTCTCAGCATTGTACTTCTGGATAGCCTCTTCTTCGGTATCAGCAAAGACGGTAATATAATCGGTCTTACTACGACCATAGTTGTCAACACGGTTCACAATGATATAGTCGTTGTCAGTCAGACCATCGACACCCATCACTGCATTGGCAACACCCTGACCTAATGCACCAGACATATCGTCTTCACGGTTACCAACATTGATAAGACCAATATTCAGATAGAACTTGGCATTTGCAGTTGCTTGCTCACCAGTAGACCATGTGTAGACAGGAGCAAAGATCTTGTGAGCCTCTTCCTCAGTCAGAGTAGACTGCAGCTTCATGAAGCGACGGATTCCACCGTGAGCCACGTCATAAGGACGAACCTGAACAGTATCACCTACAGCAGTTCCCTTAATCCATGTGAAACGAAGAGCATCGGGACGACCAGTCCAGTTGTTCTCACCAGACATGCTCTCTGATGCCAGCACGTCGATCTCAGCAAAGCCCTTAGCAGTCAGGTCACCCTCTGCCATGTGCTGGAAGTCGATATCGTCCTTCACACCATACTCACTGTCATTCTCATAGGTAACAGTCGTAGAGCCAAACTGATCCTTACCACCGTCGTGAGTAGTGATTTCCAGCTTACCCTTAGCATTGACAGTAAGCATCTCACCTGTCTGGCAGTTCTCCTTTGCAATCACATCACCAGAAGCCGGTGTGTACTTATAATTGAAGAAGAGAGCCGGCTGTGTGGGAACTTCTGTATTGCTAACAGTCATCTTATAGGTCTTGACATAACCCTCGTCAACGCCAGTGATTTCAGCTGTGACAGCAGGCAGAGCGATAATCTCAGCTACCACATCAACGGTAACCTGCTCAGACTTGGCAGAGCCAGACTCTGTCCAAGCAACGAGCTTACCAGACGCAGCGATATTGAACTTATACATACCAGGCAGCGTAGTATCGTCGGGAGTCAGCTCAGCACCGTCGAATGTAACATGAAGCACCTCATTATTGGCCTCCTCGAAAGAAATCGTATAGGTACGGGAAGTACCATTAACGCCAGTCAGGGCTACGGTAGGAGCATTGGCAAAGTCCTCAGCAGTCTCCACCTGAACCAGGATGTTGTCGATAATGTTGATAGAACCGACCTTACCACCGAGCACGTTCAGACCTGTAGCACGCAGATTACCGACATACTCAGGAACGTTATAAGTGCCACTGACAACGGGAGTGCCGAACTCATCAGCCACATCATAAGCTACGGTACGAGCCTCAACATCCACATCCAACTGAATCTTATAAAAAGAGTCGAAGTTGATGGTAGCGATGTTGGTAGAGTCACCGTTAATAGCATAGGTGTTACCCTCCTTAGCCTCGTCAGTCAGCTCAGTCAGGTCGAACAGCCACCAGCGGTCAGGCTCTGTAGCACCTGCCTTAATCTCACTTGCAGGACGGCGATAGTTCTGGTTTGCCCAACGGTTGGTTGAGAATACTGAGTCAGACATCACAACGATTTCGTTAGCCAGATTGGTATCGGGCTTCTTCTTCGGGCACCAGTCGAACTTCAAGGTGTACTTGTTGACACCCTCACCATAGATGTCCGTTCCCCAGAGTGTGTAAGCATTACGCTCACCACCTCCGGAATGAACGAACTGGAAATAGCTTCCAAATTCATCACCGGCAATAGACATACCACCCGCATTACTGGGAGAAATCCAGTTTGCATCGGCTGGAGTCTTTGCCAACTCAAAATCCTGCTTGTACAGGTTCTTGATACCAGCCGTTGCCACTAAAGTGTAAGCAAACATAGCTGCGAAAAGGAGATAAAATTTTCTCATAATCGATAAGTTTTAATTGTTAATATAAAAAGTGGTTTATAAGTATAGTCTTTATTGAGTGCAAAGATACGAATTATTTCGTAAACTGCAAAGGATATTGTTAATTTAACACTTATTTATGCTGTGAGACGCCCTTTGCGCCTCACAGCAAATAAGTTTACCAGCCAGGATTCTGTGTCAGGTTGCCTGCCTTCAGGATCTCACTCTGCGGAATGGGGAAGAGATTCATCTTTGACTCATCCCACAGGCGAGTCTGAATCTGCTTCTTCACTGGGTCAGAGAAGGTGCCTTCACCTGTCCTTGTTATCTCCACACCATAGATATTCTGGAAATACTTCTGACCTTCTTTCCAGCGACGAACGTCAAAGAAGCGGTGCCCCTCGAAGGCAAGCTCTACGAAGCGTTCCTTCTTGCAAGCCTCCAGCGTTGCTTCTGCATCACTAAGATCAGCCAGACCCGCACGTTTCCGGACGGTGTTGATAGCCTGGGCAGCAGTCATGGTAAAGCCAGACTTATCGCTCAGGTTGAGCAGGCATTCGGCATAGTTCAGATAGAACTCAGCCAGACGGAAGGTGACCCAAACATGATAAAACGAGTTCTCACCATTACCTGCAATCTGCGTTGTGCCGTCCACATACTTCTTCAGATAATAGCCTGTTGGAGTGGCATTGACATTCGGCAGACCATTGACACCGCCAACGTAGGTCTCCAAAGGCTGGGTGTTGGCATTAGGCCACATATCACCATTCCTAGCAACGGTTGCAGCCAGACGCAGATCACTCTCCTCGTAAGCCTCCACCAGGTTCTGAGTCGGACAGTTGCCACCCTGACCACCAGCACCGGCACCAGACATGCCGACTGGGAAGTTGTACTTCTCGAAGGAGTTGGAAGCACTCAGCACGCGGCGGGCAAAGATAATCTCCTTCAGGGCCTTAGCATCCTTCCAATTAGTCTGTCCCTGGAACAATCCAGCATAATCAGACGACAGCGTGAACTGACGGGCCTTGGCTGCATTAATCAGATCGAGATTGGCCTGAGCTGCAGCTTTCCACAGCGACTGGTCATTATTAGGATTGAACAACGGACTGGCATGATAGAGGGCTGCACGAGCACGAAGCGCCAAAACAGCCAAGTTGTTTGCACGACCTGTTTCAGTGATACTCAAAGCCATTTTGCCTAAGTCAGCATAGTCTTTGACAATCGTATCCTTAATAGCGACACATTCATCATCGATAAACTTGAAGATCTCATCAGCCGTAGCACGAGGCAGGTTATTTGCCTCAGCAGCATCCATGTCTGATGTCTTCAAGGGTACACCCCCATACTGGCGAACCAGCAGGAAGTAGAAATAGGCACGCAGGAAACGGGCTTCATACTGGAAGTTGTTATACTGATGCATCTCCTCAAGGTAGGCGATGTCGAGCTTATAGTCATCGAAGGTCAGGTTATTGAACTCATCGAGGAACATGTTGGCATAACTGATTCCCTCATAACATGTAGTCCAGAGAGAACCATTGGCATTAGCAGCACTCCACGCACCATTGAAGAAGCTCTCAATAGCGTTACCCGACTGCGAATAGACGGACTCATCGGTGGCTGATGACAACATGGCACCACTGTAGTTATTGCCGAAGTCATAGTCAAGCTTTGCATACATGGTAGTGATGAAACCGCCTGCACGTTCAAACTTCACTTTCATATACTCAGCGTCATCGTACTTGAACTCCTTATAGTCCATCTTTTCACTACAGGAGGCGAGGACGCAAGCTGCAAGAGCACTTAAGAATAAATATTTTAGTTTCATAATCTTCATCTTTATTATGGTTAGAATGACAACTGTACACCGGCGACGACACTCTTGTTCAGCGGAGCCGAGACACCATAACATTCAGGATCAGCATCGTCGAGATGGTTGAAGCAAAGCAGGTCGATTCCACGGAGATAGACTTTGGCAGTCTTCATGAAACCTGTCTTCTGCATCAGGCAGGACGGCAGATTGTAGTACACCTCCACATTGCGGAGCTTCAGGAACGAGCGGTTACGCTGCCAATAGGTACTGGTCTGATAGTTGTTGGCATTGCTCGTCGTAGAGAGGCGCGGGAACTCGGCATTCACGTCGGGGTTAGAGGGGCTCCAGCGGCCGTCGTAGTACTGTTGCGAGAGCGAGGTGCTGTTCAATAAGGGCCAGTACATACCCTTGGCGCTGAGGTTGGCCGTGTAGTTGGCCACACCCTGGAACATCAGGTCAACACCAATGCCCTTATACTCAGCTCCGGCATGGAAGTTGTAAAATATCTCAGGTGCATATGCGCTGTAACCGATCTTCGTCTTATCGTTGGCATCGATGACACCATCGTTATTGATATCCTGATACTTGATATCGCCGGGACGTACCGTAGAGAAGTTCTGGGTAGGACTATTGGCAATGTCGGCCTCATCCTTGAACAGACCGATAGCCACAAGACCGTAGGTAGACTGCAGGGGATTGCCTGTCTCCACAAGGTTGTCGTAAGCCTTAGGCTCCTCTGCCATGTCCTTGATCTCATTCTTGTTGTAGTTGAAAGAACCTCCCAGGTTGAAAGTCAGCTCACCGATGGTCTTGGTGTAGTCGAGCGAAAGTTCGATACCCTTGCTGTCGACCTTTCCGGCATTCGTATACGGAGCCTCGAAACCGATAAGAGCCGAATAAGCACCTGCACCAGACACCCAGATGTCCTTGCGCTGCTGCATATAGGCATCCAATTCCACATTCAGGCCACCAAAAAGCGTGGCGTCTATTCCTATATTATATTTATAGGCCTTCTCGTTGGAGGGATTAACGGCAGCCATACGGCCACGCTGCTGTGCACCATAGGCATTTCCTGTATTGGCCTCATAACCACTGCCGAACGGATAGTTGTAAGATGCATTAGCGCCATAGGACTGTACATAGTAGTCCCAGACATTATCACCCGGCAAATAGTCGGCATTGATAATGCCGAAGCTGGCCCGGAGCTTCAGGAAGTTCACGATGGGGTTGTCCTTCAGGAAACTTTCATTGGAGAGCACCCAGGCTGCGGACACCGTAGGACCAAGGTTCCACTTCGTGTCAGGAGCCAGCCGGTTGCTGCCAGAGTACATGAGAGCCACCTCGGCAATATAACGATTGTCATAACCATAGTGAGCCAGGAACGAGACATTCTGACGGTAAATAGTATAGCCCGTGCTACCTGTCGAGTTCTGATATTCATAGTCATACTTCAACTGACTATAAAGATAATGCTTCTCGGCAAAAGTACTTTCAAAGTTGAAGCCACCCGAAAGGATCAGTCGACGTGCCCACTGATCAGTAGCGGCACCTTTACCCATCGTACCAGGAGTACCAGATGTCCAATAGTCCCCTAAAACAGGGGCACCGTTCTTCCAACTCTCAACGGGGTAACTGCCGTAGACGTAAGTCATGCTATGATCCTCGTAAAGGGTGCTGTAGGTGTCATAGCCCACTCGCAATGTCATGCTCAGACCAGGAATCCAGTATTTCAGATCCTGATTCAATGTCATGTCAGCAAAAAGGGCACGCTCGTGAATCTTATAGTAAGCAGCACCTGAAGACTGGGCTATCGGGTTCAGTTCGCCAGAATAGGTCGATGTACCACCCCACTCACCTATCTCATTCTTAATAGGGAAGGCTGTCGAGGGAACACTGTAAACCATATCCCACAAGTCGGCCTGGCTACCAGGGCGCGACATCTCGCTCAGCATACCGAGCATGTTCACCTTCAGATCGGTGGTCGGCGTGAGATCAATATCCAGGTTGGTACGCAGGTTACCACGCACATACTTGTCCTGTGTGGAATAGCCATCATTATCCGAGAAGTTCTTGATAAAGCCTTTGTCAGAAAGCAAGTTAAGCGTCGTATAATAACGGAAACGCTCACCACCACCGCTGAACTCCACACCGATTTTGTTCGTGGCACCATTCTTACGGAAGGTCTCATCCACCCAGTTCACATTGGGATACTGATAAGGATAGTTGCCGTTCTGGAAGGCTGCAATCTCCTCAGAAGAATACCGGGCAGGAGCACCTTCATTACCCATAGCCTCATTCATGGCATTGGCAAAGGTGGCACCATCGACAAACTTCGGACGGTTTGACTGGAAATTGAACAAGTGGTCGTAAGTGACACGGATATTCTTGGAGTTATATTCACCACGCTTGGTAGTGATCAGGATGGCACCGTTGGCACCCTTATAGCCATAAAGGGCTACGGCGGCAGCATCCTTGAGGATACTGACGTGATCGACCTCGTCGGAACTAACGAAACTGATATCACGCTCCACACCATCTACGAGGATCAGAGGGGTGCTGGTACTCAGACTCTGGAGACCACGGACATAGAACGTGGGATTCTGCTCAAAGTAGGAGCCCGTTCCCTGCAATGAAACGAGACCGTTACCCTGACCAAGAATCGAATTCCCAATATTTTTGGCAGAACGTTTGTTTACATCCCTGTTGGTAATCACAGAGACGGCAGCGGTAGACTGGCCACGGGTGAAATTCTTGTTTGCTCCCACCTCAATGACCTGATCCACGAAGCTGATGCCTGTGCTGTCCTGCTGTGCTGCAGTCGGCAGGCTCAGGCCTGCAAGCAGTGTCAGCATTAATATATTTTTCTTTTTCATAATCTCTTTACTTTTTTACCTTTTTACTTTTTCACCTTTAAAAAGATTACCATCCAGGATTCTGTACAAGGCCGTAACCCTTGTTGATCTCAGTCAGAGGAAGCGGGAAGAGGAACCACTTGCGCACCTCTAGGTCATTAGGAGAGTAATCCCAAAGGACACGACTGCGATTCTGCAGTTCAAAGAGACTGTGTTCAAAACGGCTTGGTTCTGCCACACCGGCATTCTTGTCATCACCGATATATGGACGGATATTGTGCTCCCAGTTCTTGCCAATCTGAATCAGGCGGTAGGTCACCAGACCATGAAGACGCTTGGTCATCCAATCACTGTGCTTGTAGCGAATCATATCATAGTAGCGGTTGTTACTCATACCGAGCTCACAAGCCCGCTCACGAAGGATTTCCTCGACAACATCTTGTTTATTGTCCATATTTGGCTTCACGGCGGCCTTCGACTTAGTGATGCTGGCCTTCAGGCCTTTCATACCTACGCGGGCACGAACCTCATCAACATACTTCAGGGCCTCGATCAGTTGGTCACACTGTGCCAGACATTCGGCGTACATCAGAAGCATCTCGTCGTAGCTCAGATACACCCACTGGGTATACTTTCCCTGATACTCACGACCCAAGTAATACTTAATGGTGCCATAGCCTGAAGGAAAGCGCTCGGTATCCTGCTCCACGATCTTTCCATCGGCATCGGCCACCTGATACTTCTCATGGTAGCCTCCGACCCAAAGCTCGTAATTGTTACCCTCAGACACACCAGACGTCCAGTTCAGACGTTCAGACTGGCCATTGACAATAGCATTCTCATAGAGACGGGGATCACGACTGGCCTTGCGCTGCACAGCACCACCACGACCCTTCACATATTCAAAGAAAAGCTTACCCTTCTCACCGTTGATATTACCGGCAGCCATATCGCCCTCCCAGTCAAACGGAGTACCATCGGCCCAACAGAACATATCCACATACTCCTGCGTAGGACCGTAAGAATTACGGAAGGGGCCTGGACCTGTCTCTGTTGTAGTCGGACCCACGAAGTTGTTCCACTGGTAAGAAGCCTTGTTACTGGTGGCACCTGCTACACGGGTAGAGTGGATGATTTCACGGCTGCCCTGATAGATATAGCCCATACGATAAGCCTGACGATATGCATCGGGCGTGGCGGCAGTCGCCTTATTCAACTCATACCAATTACCATTGGCGGCATTAGCATTCATAAAGTCCTGACAAGCTTGGAGGGCACGCTGCCAACGCTCCTGTTTGAAACCACCATGCCAGACGACGCTGTCGCGCTCGGCATCCGTAGAACCGTCATAATAAGGCTGATCAGCATTATAGAGCGGCGAGGCATTAAAGAGCAGGATCTTTGCCTTCAGGGCCATGGCACCTGCAGACGTCCAGCGTCCCGTGTTGTTGGTTGCATCGGTCTCAATTGTTGTGCCATTGTAAGCCCAGAGCAGGTCGGGAATTGCTTCGTCAAGCAACTTCACCATAAAGTTTGCAGTAGCCTCAGCAGTCGCACGACGAGTGGAGAGATCACCTTCCGTACCAGTATAGGTATGCTCTACAATTGGGAGTCCCCCATAGACTGAATAGAGGTCGAAGTAGCGGCTGGCCATGATACATTTGGCCTGTGCAATCATATTCTTTTTCTCTGCATCAGACAAGCCCGGCACTCTATCGATATTTTCAATAAGTAGCCAACAATGGTGTACTGTTTCCCATACCTTATCATCATTATAGGCGATGATGGCTCGGTCATTAGAGGTCAATGCATTAGAATAATACATTGTATAAGCATTGGAACCACTAAAATGCTGATGATAGCAATCTGTTAATGCATCAAGTTTCGTATTCCAATAGCTCTGGCTCCATGGTGACGCAGTGGAATTTTTATATGGGAGTCCATAATACTGCTGTACATAGAGACCAACAAGGAACTGCTTGGTATATTCGGCACTATTGAACACCGTGTCTAGTGTCACTGTGCCACCCGGTGCTTTCTCAATAAAGGAACTGCCGAACTTCACGTCATCGGTACAGGCGGCGAACACCATGCCACCAAGGACAAGTGTCACGACCCCTGATTGTAATTTATGATATAGTTTCATAATTGTATACCTTATTATATTTATTAGAATCCTAACTTAAGACTTGCGGTGTAAGTACGCTGCAGAGGATAAGAAGGTGTTGAGCTGGCACGAGCCTCCGGGTCACCAAACTTATACGGGGTGAGAGTGAAGAGGTTGTAGCCGCTGACAGACAACTGCAACTGATTCAGACCAAGCACTTTCATGAACGGGAAGTGGAAGTCGTAAGCAATCTGAAGGGTCTTCAGACGCATGTACTTCGCGTCCTTCTCCCATAGGGTGGAACTGGCATAGTTCTGGATTGAGTTTGTCCATGTGGCACGTGGATATTCTGCATTAGGATCAGGATTCTCTGGTGACCAAGTATTATCAAGATGATACTGGAGCAGACCACCATTGTTCTCCGTATTTCGATTGTGGAACGGACGCTGGAAAACGTCGCCAAGCACACGGCTAACATCCCAGGCTCCCGTGAACTGCGCACTGACGGAGAGATTCTTATAATAAAGAGCGAGATTCAGGCCTGCGATATACTGCGGGTCATCGGTATAGCCATAGTCGCGACTCTGGTCATTAGGATCAATATAACCATTACCGTCGAGGTCAACGAATACACAATCACCCGGCTTCAGAGTAGACACGAGCTGCGTGGGGAACTTCTGTCCGAACTCCTTTTCATAGTCAGCCTCTGCACCCTCATAATATAATTTCCAGAACTTGTACTGCAAACGACTTCCAATACGATGGCCGGCAGTATACATATAGTCATTCTGCTGCGGTGCCTGACGGTCTTCGATAATCTCATTGAAGTTGTGTGAGAGGTTCAACTTCACAGAGTAACGGAAATCCTTTCCAAACTTGTCTTGCCAGTTGACGGAAACCTCCCAACCATGGCTATCGACGACACCAAAGTTAGAATAGGGAGGTGTAAAACCAATAAATGTCGGAATACGGTTGTCAATGGCCAAGATGTCGGTACGGTGTTCCATATAATAGTCGAAAGTCGTACGCAGACGGTCATCGAAGAAGTTCATATCGAAACCGTAGTCCTGCTTGAAGGCCTTCTCCCAAGTCACGTCTGGGTTATTCTTGGCACTTTCATAGGCACCCTTCGTTGCAGTGCCGTTCTCCACACCGAACAGATAGGCGTATGCCACACCAGAATCACTGCCCGACGAATACTGGGCACGCTCCCAAAGGGCTGTCTGGTTTACGTTATAAGGATCGGACATAAACATGAAGCGGCTACCACCGATCTTATCGTTACCAACGAGGCCCCACGAAGCACGCAGTTTCAGGAAGCTGATATATTTCTTAACAGGCTTGAAGAACGGCTCATCACTGACAATCCATCCCACAGAACCTGCAGGGAAGGAACCAAAGCGCTTGCCAGGAGCGAAGTTCTCGGAGCCATTGTAACCGAAGTTGACCTCGGCCATATAGCGGTTGTTCCAGTCGTAAGTGACACGACCTACGAAACCAATATACGTACGGGCGATATCTGAATAGTCACCACTGATATAGTACTCCTTACTCTGATTGTACAGAGCCAGAGCGGTAATCGTATGAAGACCGAAGGAGCGGTTATAGTTCAGCGAACCTTCTGCATACCAGTTACGACTCTTGCCGTTTTGGTAATTGCGGTAGGTGGGCGTTGTGTCATCTCCAGCCTTACGGTAAAGTATTTCTTCATAGATATTACCACTTTCATTAACACCACGGTGGAAGACAGCGGTATAAGTAGAGGCATCATTGGTAATCTCCTTTGCTGTAGCATAAGAGCTATTATATGAACCCTTCAACTTCACAGAAAGCCCCTTGGTGATGAAATCGAGCTTCTGATCAAGCACAAGGTCCATCTGCAGCTTGTTATTATTATATTGGAACGCACCCGGCTGGCTCATGCAGTACGCCATCGGTGTACCACCGGTGAAGGGCAGGACGGGGATTGTCTTTGCATTGTCACCTTCAACGGTCGTATAGTTATCAGAGGTAGAATTACTATTGACGATGTACTTGCCATCAACAAAGCCTGGGCTGCTGAACGGAGTGGCCCAATAAACCTCCTTCACGAGCTGATCGGAAGACTGGCCAGAATGAGGTTTGTTAGAGTTATCCACCTTACCTGAAATATTAAAACTCAGGCGAGTGGTCTTAGTGACATCGATATCCAAGTTCGAACGGTAGTTGAAACGATTGTAGCCATAGCCGAAGTCATAAGGACGGTCAAATTCCTTAAAGATACCATCCTGAGTGAACATACCGGCAGAGATGAAGTACTTCACGGTCTTGTTACCACCAGAGATATTCACATTGTGCTGTGTCTGCAACGTTACATCTTTCATAATATAGTCTGACCAGTTCATGCTCGGGAATCGGATAGGATCAGTGTTGTTCTTAAACATATCTATCACCGTCTGCGAGAACTCGTGAGCCGTTCCGTCGTTGTCGTGCATAGCATTGTGGAACATAGCATAATCATACGATGAGGCCATCTCTACCATTTTCGTCGGCATCAGGGCAGAGAACGAAGTACTGGCCGTGATGTGAGCCTTACCTTCAGCGCCACGCTTGGTAGTAATCAGAATGACACCGTTGGCACCACGCACACCAAACACCGCTGTTGCAGAGGCATCTTTCAGGACAGTGACACTCTCGATTTCGTTGGGATCAATATCCCACATCTCACGCTCTACACCATCCACCTGAATCAGTGGAGAAGCACTAGCTGAACCGAACGTAGCCTTACCACGAACGAAGATGCTTGCAGCATCGCTACCTGGCTCACCAGAAGTCTGCACGGTGGTCACACCGGAGAGTTGACCAGCCAACACATTATTAACAGAAGACACTGGCGTACGGGTTAATTCCTCAGATTTCACTGAAGAAATAGCACCCGTAACGGTCACCTTCTTCTGTACACCGTAAGCCACCACCTCAACACCCTGAAGCATTGTGGACTCTTCCTGCAGTGTCACCTTCATGCCATTGGCAGCCTTGACGACCTGCTCCTTGTAACCCACAAACGAGATCTTCAACTGGGTGCCGGGCTTCACCTTCAATGTGAAGTTACCATCGAAGTCGGTCACCGTACCTGTCGTGGTCTTTGCCCCGACGACAATCACGCTCGCGCCGATCACGGCCTCACCCGTATTGTCGACGACCGTTCCCGAGATTGACTCTTCCTGCTGCACATTCTGAACAGAAGCATGAGCAGCGAGCAATCCGGTAGCGGGTACGAACCACCATGCCGATAGGACAACGGCAAAGGGCAGGACCTTACCTTTGATTCTCTTTAATTTGTTCATACAGTAGATATTAATTGTTATATATTAATTGTCTGTTATGAGTCTATGCAAGTAGTTTCGTTTGCAAAAGTACAAAAATTATTTAATCCGCAAGACATAAAAGCCCTAAGAATCATGACATAAATCAAAAATTATAGTTAATTTATCAAAATAAAAGGTTCCGCACCGCCCTTGACAAGCTCACGGCAACACTTCCAGCATGTAAATGGCATCCAGACTCCACAAGGCTGCATTATTCGTACTCAGACCAGGCAACTCGTCGAGAGATGCAGGTACCTCTGGAGGCAAGATCGGATGGGATGATTCTGCTAGTCGCAGGCCATGATCAGCTTCTCCCCAAAGAGCCTGCCACACGTTCTTCATCCGTTGGGGATCACGATCCTGCCAGGCGGCATAGGCTTCCAGACGGCGAACAGGGAACTGATGGTGGCGGGTCTCCCAGGCCATCTGTTTGTAACGGCGGGCGAAGTCGAGCCAACAGTCATTGAACAAGGAACAAGGAACCATCGGCAACAGTTCGTTCATCACCTCGAAACCACCCATGATGGTCATCAGGTGATTGGTCATCCGAAGTTTCGGGTCTCCATCGTATGTGATACGCCCTGTGGCCGGATCGTAACCCTTGGCCAGATTTCCGGTGAAGATGCCATCGGGGAGAGCTGCAATTGACTGCATACCCGTCAGGATCTTATCGCGATAACGCTCGGTGCCGAAACGTTCCCATTCCGTCATCCAGTTCCCGGCATACGCCAACCAGTCAGGTCCGATCCGAAGACGGGCAGGCATATGGCTCGGATACAGGCTCCGAGGCTCTGCCAGACGCATAGGATCCAGATGATACAGCAAAGTATCGGCATCGCGCTGGGCAGACATCAGGTCGCCTGTCCGCTCATCGGTGGTCAGATAATAATAGAACCGATTGAAGGCTGCCTGGCTGATACGGGCTTCCTTAGCCCCGCAACCCCAATGGCTGACATTATGACGACTACCCAACGGGGCGAACGGACCTATATGATAGACATCGACCTCGCTGCAATGGCGGGTCATCGCCTCGGCCATCTTCCAGATATCAGCTCGGCCTGTCCGGAGGAAGTTATACCAGAGCCACATGGGGGTGGCCAGTTCGGTGTTATCCCAGGCATAGCCTCCTACATCGTACCGCCAGCTGTGTCGCTCTGAGTCGTAGGCATGCATGATATCGCCATAGTTCCAGAAACCATACCACTTATGTTGCTCTATGGCCCGCTGATAGAAGTCGGTGAAGAGTGCCAGCCGCTGCTCGGTGGGATCCTTCCCGTCTTTGGGCAACGACCAGATGCCGAAGGCTCTTTTCTCATAAAGATACTCGGATGTCGGCAAAAGTTGTGCATCCGACATCAGCCGGTCTGCATCACGAGCCACCTGCGCCTTTCCCTGATATCCCGCCTGAGGCAAAAGCCACAGCGTGCTGGTACGGGCGATGCCGTAGGGAGTACTCATACCTTCCTGGACATCCTCATAGCTGGCCCGCAGCCCATGAGCCACCGTATCATAATGACAAAGGTTCATCGGTTCGGCCTCCGGACTCCACAGCCACATTGTCAGTTCGGCTTCGCTACTCCGACAATGACCGACCTCCATCGATGATGGGTACGACTGCCAGAAATCCTTCATGCCTACAGCGAGTCCGCCCTTCGTATCGCCAACGAAAACATAGCCGGGCGAACGGTTTCCGGTAAAAGTTCCTATCCACGGACTCACGGCTGTAGCGCGCTTACGTACGGAGAAGGCATTGTCTGTCTGCTGGGAAAGTCGGAAGCCATCCCACTGCGCCCAGTCCTTCAGATATAGACGAATTCTCTGAGGGATGGAGTCTGTCGCGATATGCCGACCCTTGAGCTGCGCGGCCCGCAGCAGGGAATGGTCGCTGCCTTGTTCCAGCAGTTGTACCGGCTCTGCCCACACGCCACCGTCATCAGTAGCAAAAGCCACATGACGGTTATAGGCCTCCTCCCGCATCGGGATCTGTAGTCGCAGGCCCAGTGATGTCAGCATATCCCGTTGCTCATCACCGTCATAAATAAAGGTGTGAACCAACTTCACCTGTTCACTGCCTGCATAAAAATAGAGGCGAACGGTAAAAGGCAGCCATTCTCGGCCATCTCCAGAGTGCAGACCTTCGATTCTGATGGTCGCACGCACCTTGCCGACGCGTTCTACAGTAACATGTTTGATCTCTGAGTGAAAAGTTCTGTCTGCTGTCGAAGCAATCAATGTCGCTGGTCCTCCAACTCGTCTGCCATCCAGACAGAGACTGTCGAGCAAGAAGCCGCCCTTTTGAGGGATATAAGCCTTCAGCCGACCCGTATTGACGACGATGTAGTCACCCTGATCGGCACAATCGAGCAGCAAAGATCCTTTCGCCATGTTTTTCTCTGCTTTCACTACGCTGGGGCAGCTTCCTGCTGGGATAACAGCAGCCAAACCAGCCCACTTCACAGAGCCATCGGGCCATCGGGCGTTCACCCAAGCATCGGTGGGGATCTTATCGGAGAGTGTGAGTTGAGAGACATCCCTCAGTTCTCCTTGTGCAAACGGCACACCGAAACTGACGGGCTGAGAGTCGTTTACAGATTTCACCCAATGCAACGGCACACCCGTTGTCTGATATGAAAGCATCGGGGTGTCGTAGGCTTTGAAGTTGGTGATGCGTGTCCTCGATAATGTCGTCCGGAAACCGAACCATCCCTCCTCAAGCGGCTGTGGATCCAGATAATCTACGATACAAACACCATCGATGAAGAAGCGTGTATGTCCCAGTTTGCTTTCTATCTTGACATGATACCAATGGTTAGCTTTCAGCAGATGCGATGCATCCGTATATTCCTTCAGGATTGCCGGACGTTTGGCTGCATCCTCCACCCCTTCCTCGTTACCATCATAACGGCGGAAGCGCGTCGTTGTATTATGGTTGCCGCCATAACCGAGGTAGTACATCTGTAACGTATAACAGCGCACGAAGATGCCACTGCGCCATTCGGTCCTCGTCCAAAGGTTCTTGGCATGAGGATCTGAGGCCAACCAGAAACAGTTCAGGTCACTGAGTCGGTCACCGGGTTTCCCTTCATCCACCACACAGGCATCATATTCGACGGTCATTCCCTGACGCATCTTCTCCTTACGCCATAGCGTCAGCCCCTTGGGCGACAGCAGCTCGCATGTATCACCTCTGAACGTCACTCGATAGTCCGGTGATTCTGACTCCACCTGCCAATACTTCTTGAACTCCCGGCTGTTAAGACCAGACTGACCAAAAGAAACGACAATTGAGCCACAAACAAAGAAAAATATAAACAGTATCCGTTTCATAACCTGATATGATTTAATTCATTCCACCTTTCATATTCACAGATGTTTTTGGAAAAATTCCAACACGCGCTGCTGAGCCCGTTTGGGACAGCTGTGCGGCATCTCCCAGAGTTCCGTCTCAAGCCGTTCGTCTGCCCCTTGACTCTTCCACGTCTCATGCATTGTGGCAAATGCCTTTTCCACACCAGCCACAGGAAAGAGTTTATCCTGCGAACCATTGATGAACAGCATCGGCTTCGGACAGGCGATACTCGCCACATGCGGATAGTCGAGCCATCGGCGCAAACCAGGCAGACAGTTGGCGAAGCCGCCGTTCTCAGTACGCTTATACTTGAAACTCAGTTGTTCGTCGGTGGTTGTGAGCCAGCAGACAGCCGTTCCCACCTTGATATGATCAGAAAGCGCTGAGAGCATCCAGGCGCGATAGGCACCCATCGACCAACCCGTACATCCTATACGTGAGGCGTCTACCTCCGGCATCGAGGCCAGAAACTCCGTACCTGCCATATCATCGTAAGTCATCCAGGCGCAGAGATCAATGCCATACATCATCATATTACCCGCAATGATATCATAACGCTCACGAAGCGGTCCTTCCTTCTGTCCGCGTTCGCCCCACATTGGCGCATCGGCAGAGAATACCACATAGCCATGCTTAGCCAGATAGTCGCCGAAGAACTGACCCTCATAGCCTGCCAACCAAGCCTCAGCATCCTTGATGACCGTAGAGTCCTCACAGGCCAGCGGACGGATCATCTTCTCCTTACCAATGAAGAGGTGCGCCCCATGATCATGCAAGGCATTTACGGCTGGGAAAGGTCCTTTGCCATCAGGTATCAGCACATAAGCCGGCACCGTATAATAACGGGAGAGTCTGACCTCTATCTTCCGAGCCTTATAACCATCGCGCTGTTCTTCAAAGAGAACCTTCACCTCATAGCCAGCAGGAGGAGCTGGCGGTGGCATGAGCATACAATCCAACACCTTCTGACGAGCCACCCTGCGCCACGCTTCGAAGTCAATTATCCCGGCATTCTGCCAGGCCAAAGGGAAGTCGAAGTCTGCTATCAGCGAATCGGCATAGACAGGCAGATTACGCATGAACTCATATCGGTCGCGTTGCTGGGCATGAACCACACTGGCAACACCTACACTATACACCAGAGCTATGAACAGGATCGTCTTGAATAGTTTCATACGTTTTGTTGATTTGATGGGGGCAAAGGTACTATGTTTTTTGCGATATCGTCTTTGATTTTTGGCAAAAGCACCCAACTTTTTGGGATATCCGGGAAAAATCATTAACTTTGCCAACAGAAACTTAAAATCCCAAAGACAATGAGAAGATTTATTCTTATCCAGACAGTCGTGTTCATCGCCATGAGCACATCCGCCCAGAAGGTGAAAAGCGATGACGTGATGAACACATTACGCACAGTCAACAACTACTTCATGGCGAAGTATGCAGACCCTACCCTACCGACAAACGTAAACAAGATACGTCCATCGTCCCTTTGGACTAGAGCCGTCTACTACGAAGGACTGATGGCGCTCTATGAAATCGACTCTGATGCACGTTATACAGACTATACCGACCGCTGGGCCTCTTTCCATCAGTGGACACCCCGCAATGGTGTGAAGACCAATGATGCCGACGACCAGTGCTGCGGACAGACATACGTCGACCGATACATGCAGAGCGGCGGGGAGGGAAAGATCAAATATGTGATTGAGAATCTCAACCACCAAATGCAGACTCCGAATCCTAAGGCCGATGGCGAACTCTACGGCTGGTGGACCTGGATTGATGCCATCCAGATGGCGATGCCTCTATATATGCAGATCTATAAAGTGACAGGTGACCGCAAGTATGCCGACCATGCGATGAAGATGTACCGCTGGAGCCGTAACACTCTGGCAGGCGGACTGTTCAATGAAAAGGAAGGTTTATGGTGGAGGGACAAGGACTACGTGGCCCCCTATCAGACACCCGACGGTAAGAACTGCTACTGGAGTCGAGGCAACGGCTGGGTCTATGCTGCGCTTGTACGTTGCATGAATCAGCTCTCGCCCAAGGATAAGTATTATAAGGAACTGAAAAAGGACTTCCTCACGATGAGTGCGGCCTTGAAAGCCTGTCAGCGTCAGGAGGACGGATTGTGGAATCCAAGTCTTGTGTCGTACGCCGACTATGGCGGTAAGGAGATGTCGGGCACCGCCCTCTTCCTCTACGGCATGAGCTGGGGAATCAGAATGGGATTCCTCAAGGCCACAGAATACAAACCTGTATGCGACAGAGCCTGGGAAGGTTTGGTGCGCGACTGCGTACACCCAGACGGATTCCTCGGCTGGGCACAGGGCACAGGCAAGGATCCTTCAGCAGGACAGCCTCTCTCTTACACAAAAGTGCCCGACTTCGAAGACTACGGCACAGGCTGCTTCTTATTAGGTGGTGTTGAATATTATAAGTTAGTAAAATGAAAAGAATCTGTTTTGTCATCACGACTATCATGACGATGCTGAGTGCATCGGGACAGCGTCATATTGAAAACCTTAACTTCGGATGGGAATTTCGTCTGAATAACGAAGGCGAATGGCGGAGGGTTGATGTGCCGCACGACTTCCAGATAGAACAGCCGTGGGTGGCTCCTGCCGCTGATGAGAGACCCGACAATACCGACGTGGCCGCCAACATCAAGAGCCGTCTCTCAAGTCGCGGTTTCAAGGAAATGGGCAAGGGTTACTACCGTATGCACTACACACCAGCCGCAGAACTGAAGGGTCAGCGTGTATTGCTCGACTTCGAGGGCATCATGTACACTGCCGACGTGTTGGTCAATGGTCAACTTGTAGGTGGCACGAACTACGGCTATGTGGGTTTTGAGATAGATGTGACCGACAACCTGAAGTATGGTGAAGACAACTTGATAGAGGTTATAGCTGACACCCGTGAGCCAGGCAACTCCCGCTGGTACACTGGCGGCGGACTCTACCGTAATGTCTGCATCGTTACAACCCCTAAGGACATGTACTTCTCCCGCCATCCGCTCTTTATCACCACCCGCGACAACAAATATGTCAGTATCAGTGCGGAGTTCGTAAACCGCAACAAGGGAGAAGCAACAAACATCGCCCTGCAGATAATTGATCCTGACGGTGAGACGGTGTACAACAATACCATAGCGATCAAACGTCATAAGATGACCCGTCATCAGGAGACACCCATCGTCACAGACACCGAGATACACAACCCTAAGGTCTGGGATCTCGATACACCTTATTTATATATAGTGAAGGCCCAGCTGCTACGTGAGGACGGTACGGTGGCCGATGAGACCTATGAACAGTTCGGTATCCGTACCATTGAGTTCGGCCCAGACTATGGTTTCAAGCTCAACGGCAGGAAGGTGTTGCTGAAAGGCTATGCCAACCACCACACATTAGGAGCCCTCGGTGCTGCTGCCTATCCCAAGGCCATCGAGAAACGCATCAAACTGATGAAGGAGTTCGGCATGAACCATATCCGCACCTCGCACAACCCTTATAGCCGCGACTTCATCCGTCTCTGCGACAAGTACGGCATACTGGTTGTGGACGAGCTATACGACAAGTGGACCCAACAGCATACAGGTGGAAAAGTGCCATTCGAACAACACTGGCAGTATGAGGTACCAGAATGGGTCAAGCGCGATCGCAACTCGCCATCCGTCATCCTGTGGAGTCTCGGCAATGAGTTACAGCAGGATCCCAATATGCCGTTCAACGACTTCGGTGTGACGATGTTTAAGTTGCAGAAGACACTCCTGCAACGCTACGACTCCACCCGACTTGTGACAGTGGCCATGCACCCACGCTACCGTAACTGGGAGACAGATTCCCTACCCCATGATCTGGCGATGATCACCGACATTCAGGCGTATAACTACCGTTATATGTATTTCCCTGGCGACGGACGACGATTCCCATGGATGACGTTCTACCAGAGTGAGGCCAACATGACCAACATGGGACCGAACTTCTTTGAGATGAACCTTGACCGTGTGATTGGTTTGGCTTATTGGGGTGCTATCGACTACCTCGGCGAGAGTCAGGGATGGCCCACAAAGGGTTGGGCACAAGGTGTGTTCGACATCTCCCTCCAGCCCAAGCCCAAAGCCTGGCTTATGCGTTCGTTCTTCAAACCAGAGGAGCCGACAGTCCACATCGCCATCATCGACAATAAGGCAGAAGCCATCATGTGGAACGGCATCAACACCGCCAACGATGGTATGAGTGACCACTTCAACCGCAAGCCTGGTTCACAGCTCAGCCTCATCACCTACACCAATGCCGACGAGGTGGAACTGCTGTTGAACGGCAAGAGTCTCGGCAGGAAACAGAACCCTAAGGACAACCCCAAACAGAGAAATCAGATCCGTTGGGAGGGCATCACCTATGCCGAGGGTCGTCTGGAAGCTGTCGCCTATAACAACGGAAAGGTTGTTGCCCGCCACAAGATTGAGACAACGGGTAAAGCCGTGCGTGTGATTGCTACACCTGAGGACACCTCGTGGAAGGCTGACGGCACAGACCTGATGCATGTTCGCATAGAGGCCGTTGACAGCAAAGGCCGCCGTGTACCAATGGCACAGGATGAGCTAAAGTTTGAGGTTGAGGGAGATGCACGCATCGTGGCTGTCAGCAGCGGCAATCATAATAGCGACGAGCTGAACGTCACAGACCACCGTTGCCTTTACAACGGCTCTGCACTGGTTATCCTCCGTGCCGGTAAGACGCCTTCAACAGTAACTTTGAAGACCTCATCAGCGGCATTCAAGACCGTCACCACAAAACTACAGCTGAACAGTTTGTAGTTGTTTAAAGTAAAGTCTGTAGGCACTCTCGTCTTCTGACGCATTGGTGAAGACCTCAAGGAGGACGGGCCTGTCAGACTCTAAAGACAGTAAGGTTTCTATCCCCTTCTGCATCTGTTCCATGTCGTCTGCCCTCAGGTAGACGACATGATTCTGTTGACAGATACCTTCCGCCGACGTCTGATGGGAGGCTGCCACAAACGAATCACGGACAGGGCTCTGTTCCAAACCAGGAAGCATATTGAAGATGCCGCCTTTACCGTTATTCAGCAGAAGAACACGGAAGTTACCCTTCAGGTTCTGATTCCACAGGGCATTCTGATCGTAGAAGAAACTCAGGTCACCGATGACACAATACACAGTGTCGTCCTTCACCAACGAAAAGCCTGCAGCCGTAGAAAGCGACCCATCTATCCCATTCACGCCACGGTTACAATAGACATAGTGACAGGCATAGATATTCGCCAGACGAATGGCAGTGGAATTAGCATAATGGAAGCTGGCCTTCTTACTGATCTTCTTCTCTTCTATTCTCCTTTCAAACCACTTGACCGCAGCCATCTGCGAATAAGCAGGTTCGTAGGCATCTGCATGGGCACAGGCTCTCTGTAACAGACGGTTCCAACGCTCCACGAAAGTCTCCGTATGAGTGGCTGTAGACTGTTCGATAGCATCCATCAGAAGAACGGTTGCCTCATAAACAGAGCCCTTAATAA
>JAEETC010000137.1 GCA_016286585.1 Prevotella sp.
ATCAAAAATAAGAACGCGTATGAAGAACTTTATAGTCAGAACGATTACCGCGGTCTTCTTCGTGGCCGCCATCGTGAGCTGCTTCCTGCGTCCGGAGGCGATGATGTTTCTGTTTGCCCTTGTCACGGGCATGACGATCTGGGAGTTTACCGGACTGGTGAACGAACGTGATGGCGTTGCCGTCAACCAGATGATTTCCACCGTGGCAGGCGTGTATTTCTTCCTGGCGATGGCTGGTTATAACAGCGGCATGACGCCAGCAGCCGTGTTCATCCCTTACCTGCTCACCTTGATCTACCTGTTGGTGGCTGAACTCTATCTGAAGCAGGAGGATCCAGTGAACGACTGGGCCTATACGATGATGAGCCAACTCTACATCGCCTTGCCATTCTCGCTCTTGAACGTTCTGGCGTTCCAGTCCGATGCCTCAGGTGTCCACTATGTCTGGACCGTTCCCCTTTCCGTATTCGTGTTCCTTTGGATCAACGACGCAGGTGCCTATATCTGCGGCTCGCTCTTGGGCAAACACAAACTCTTCCCCCGTATTTCACCAGGCAAGTCGTGGGAAGGTAGCATCGGTGGCGGCATACTTGTCATACTCGTAGCCGTGCTGGTGTGGTATCTTCTGGAGCAGTATGGCGAGAACGCCCTTGGCCTCTCAGCCATCGAATGGGCTGGTCTCGGCCTGACAGTCGTCATCTTCGGCACTTGGGGCGATCTGGTAGAATCCCTCTTCAAGCGCACCCTCGGTATCAAGGACAGCGGACATATACTCCCTGGTCACGGTGGCATGCTCGACCGTTTCGACTCAACGCTCATGGCTGTCCCCGCTGCAGTGGTCTATCTTTACACCCTGTCGTTCTTGTAGAAGGTCAACAATATCCCCGCTTGGAAAAAGTTAAAACTACGTCGGTGATTTATCAATCATCGACGTAGTTTTATTAATCACCGTCGATGATTTAACAATCATCGTCGTGGATTTAACTTCACAAGGCACCTTTTTACCATTTACAACGGCATTTTCCAGCCTTTTACAGCGTATAAACCAAATAAGAAGAGGATGTGCCTATTTTGACACACCCTCTTGAGAATATGAGAGGGGGCTGGAGGAATTACTTCACCAGCACCTTCACGGTCTTACCGTTGCTCAGTTTGATGATGTTCAGACCCTTCTGCGGAGCGGCAATGCGCTGGCCAGAGATGTTGAAGCGCTCGCTGATGGTGCTGGCCTTCTCGTTGAGAGACTTGATGCCTGTTTCGGCTTTGTCGCTGAGGGCAACCTCGTTGGCATTAAGCACCTCGCCAGTCTGCTTGTTGACCAGGAATGCTACCACATGGAGCTTTTTGTCCTTGATCAGGTCGAGCACGGTGACATGGTCGTCGGGGTCGGAGCTGGTTCTGTCGGTACCGATGAGCAGGCCATCGAGGTCGGCTACAAACTGTCCGACGATCGGCTCACCAGCCTTCACGGCGCCCTTGATGCTGCCCTCTACACCGTTGGAGGCTCCCCAGGCGGCTACTGCCACATGGTTGAACTCCATGCCAATGATGTATTCGTCCATCTCTGTCAGCTTCTGGAGATCGCCGGTGACAGAAGCGTTTCCTGAATAGTAGTTGGCCTGAGCCCAGTCGCGACCAGTGCCCTTCAGACCGTCGGCCACGAGTACATAGCCGATGGCGATGGATGACTCTGCCTCGTCGAACATGACCTTGGTCTCGGTCTCAATGTTGATCTTCGTCTTGGCATCGTTGGCCCAAGCGGCCTTCACGGTGACGGCTGCAGGAGCGAGGTCGGCCTTGGCTGCCTCGACATCGTCCTTGACGGCATAGTCCTTATAAGTGATTTCATCGCTGCCGTAGTAGGGATCGATGGTGCGTGTGCGGTTGATGGACAGGCTGGGGAAGCCGGTGGCCATGGCCCCGACGACAGGCTCGAAGGCGTCGATCTCCATCGGGTCGCCATTGTGTACGGCATAGATGACGGCATCGTCCTTGAAGTCCTTGGTGAGCAGATCAAGTGCCACCCAGCCGCGGGTGCACCATCCGCACCAGGTGCCGGTGTACTCCTCGACTAGGGGTTTCATCTTGGCCGACTCTGCGAGCACGAAGATGGCTCCCTTGGCAGAGGCCTTTATCTCGTTAGCTTCGCCATTGACCTTGGTGATGGTCAATAGGATGTCCTGAGTGCCGCTCTTGTCGCCAGTGGGGAATGTGAGGTCGATGGTGGTCTTGCCCAGGAGCTTATCGACGGGGCTGTTGAGTTTGATGGTCTTCTCGCTGACCTTTGTGCCGTTGATGGCCACCTCGTAGGTGAAGTCCTGGATGCCGTTCTTACCGCTATTGGTCAGTGTCACGGGGAAGGTCACTTCCTTGTTGATCAGAGCGTACTTCTGTCCGAAGTCTTCTACGGAAACGGCATTGTTCATGAACTTACCACCGCCGATGAGGGCGTTGAGTGCGACGGCATAGCCATAATCGCTGTAATCATCCCAACCTATCGAGCTCAGATAGAGGTCGGCGTTTGCAGGATCCAACTCGGCATAAGTGCGGTATAAGTCGTCGTAGGCATTGCAGGCGAACAGCATGGTTCCGTACATGGTCTCGTCGAGGAAAGACCCGAAGAAGGGATAGGCATCATTGAGATTATCATTCAGCCAAGGCATATAGACGTCGTAATACCAATCGTAATAGTCGTCGTCAGACACCTCGCTGTCGTCGGGAGCTTCAGGCAGCCCTTCTATCTCAAACGAAAAACCAATCCAGAGTCCGCTCTGGGGAATCTCATAGCTCTTTGAGAATGCCACCTCGGTATAGCCTTTGAGGTTCACATCAGAGGCGGCCACTTCTTTTACTTCGAGGTCGGCACCCTTGGCATAGTTGCCTGGTTTTGGCAGAGTGGTTCCTACCCATGCTGTGATGTTCTTGGCCTTGGCAGACGCCAGCATGAAGCGCAGACCGTCGACGGTAGCACCCTTGCCGGCAATTTTCTCATACGGGATGAAAACGGCGAGGGTGTAGTCGGCATCCATGGCCAGACCCATGTTTTCAGCGTTTTCATCGTCGCCATAGCCGAACCATGCCTGGTCGCTCGTTAATGTGATGCCTCTGCCGAAGGCATGGGCCTTCATCTTCTTCAAGGCCTTGACATTGGGTTTCTTGACCATCAGGCGTTGCGACTTCTTAGAGTCTTCGCGCAGTGGCTGTGCACTTACCGCTCCTACAACAGCGAAGAGCAGCATGAATGTGAGTAGTCTTTTCATCATAATCACTTTGTTTTTGAAGTTAATAATATGTCAATTTTTCAATTCTTCAATTATCTTACGCCGATCTTTCGCGTCTGGTTGCTAGTCTTGACGACATAGACTCCTGAGCGCAGACCCTGACGGGCGGCGGCATCAGCGCCAGAACATACCAGACGGCCGCTCAGATCATAGACTTCAGCAGATCCCTCTGCAGCCGTCATGGAACTGATGCTGGTTTGCTGGCCGTTGGAGAACTCAATGTACAATGACTGGCTCTCGGTGCCTACGGTGACGTCGAGCTTAGCCAAAAGATGGCCTTCCTGACGGATCGTGAAAGCATCGAGGAGCACCTGGATGGATGTGCCCTCAAAGGTCTTGTCGAGTTCGGCGACATCCTTGATGGGGACACAGAGCCCGCCCATGCACCACTGCAGGGTCTTGGCCTTGAAGGTATGCTCCAGGATGGCCAGATGGGCGGAGCCGGAGATGTAGGCGCCGTCCTTTCCTACGATAAGGAGTCCGCCGTCAGGATCGGAGGAGGGATTCGTCTCGCAGGCCAGCTCGCCGAACATGTCGGTCTCGGCATTGATGACCACTGTCGAGCCGTCGGCGCAGACTTCGCCCTTGTACTTGAATTCAAAAGACTGGGCATAGGCCATCATCTGGACAGCCAATGCCAACATGACAAGTGTAAAGCTTCTCTTCATAAGCGTATTATTTTAATTAATGTTTAACTTACAACGGATGACCTGTAGCACGCCCTGGTCATTGTAGGCGAAGGCCACGATGGAGAGATGTTCCGGCACCCAGTCGGCGGCAAAGGTCAGCGAATAATCGTATTCCTTCACCTCTCCCTCCTTGATGCTGAAGTCCTCGCCCCATTCGCCATTGACGGCTGCACGGAACACATGCTGGTGGATGTAGTCGGCATTGGCTTTGCCGTCAGGCATCAGCTGGATCGCCTTGATACCGTCCTCGACTACCCAGAGCTGTAATTTGGCGGTGGTGTTTCCGTGCGTCCCTTCCAGACTCAGCTGGATCTTTCCCGACTTGGCCCCCGCCATTTGATAGAAGTCGGCAACAAGCGCGACGGGAGCTGTCTTTTGAAGTTCTTCTCTGACGAGGCCTTTCCAGTTGGTATAGGGGGTGACACCGCCACGGTTCACCATGCCCATGGGCCATTGCTCCACTTTCCAGTAAGTGTTGTAGTTGTCGCCAGTCTCCGTGGCAAGTCCCACGATACCCCTTTCGGGATTGGGCCAGACGGCCATCGGACCTCCGTGGATGCCCACTGCGATGATCATATCCTCGCCATACTCCTGTTGCAGCGAATGGATCTCATCGGCAGCATTCGGACAGTTGACGCAACGCTGACCCGTGAAGTCCTCGATGAGCACACTGCGGTTCACCACTGGTGGCGCCTCGTAGATTAGACGGTCTTCCTCAGCGATGGGATCGCAGGATAACAGCCATAAAGCGAGGAGGTATAGGATGTTTCTTGGTCTCATAGCCTAAAAGTTGTAGTTGTAAGAGATGGTGAAACCCTTCTGGGCGGGCACGTAGCGACAGACACCGCCCGAGCAGTTATAGCCTGCACGGGTGCGGCCATAGCCAGCCTGAATGCGGTGGCTGCCTGTGTTGAAGGTGACGAGTCCCTGATAGTAGTGGGTGTCGGTGTCGCCGCAGTTCCACATGTCGTTGACGGTGATCATCCAGTGAGGCACAAGCGAGAGCTCTAACAGTCCGAAGACCCAGTCGCCCTGGTCCTCCTTGGTGGAGAGATACTGCAGCTCGCCACGCAGGGTGGTCTTTTTCGAGAACTGGTACTTGCCGTCGGCGATGAAAATGTCGGAGTGGATCATGCCGCCCTCGCCCTCCACGACACTCTTGTTGTAGCATTGGTTCATGTACATCAGGTTGAGACGGAAGTCGCGGGTCATGCGGCGCGAGATCTGGATGTTCAGATCCTGATAGTAGGTCTCATCACCCCACTTGAAGAAGGGCGACTCGTAGTCGTAGAAGGTGATGCCTGCCAGCTTGCTGCGTTCGGTGCCGTCAACAAACTCATGGGGGATGCTACGGACATAGCTGTAGTTGACTCGGACATTCATGCCATACTTGCCGCCGAGAGCCGTCTTGCGCTTAAAGTTGTAACCCAGCTCTGCCTGATAAGCCCACTCACCGTCGGCCAGTTGCGTGGCGTAGGGATAGAGGGCGGCAAGGGCATAGGTCTGATCCTGCGTAAAGGCGGGCAGGTGGTTGATGGCCGAGGAGATGCCCAGCACGTCGGCACTCTTATATGACATGTTCTCCGAACGCTTGGCTTGGAGCAAGACGCTCAGTCCCTTGTCTGAATACGAGCCTGAGAGCATGGCCACATGACCTTTCTTGAAGACATAGCCATTGGCAAACGAGGGGTCGGCCTCCTTCTGGGCATATTCTGCCAGAAGGCTCCAGGCTCCGGCATTCAGGTTGGCACGCACGTCCCACGCGTTGACGTATTTGGGGAAGTTGATGCGGTGCGTATGGTCTACATAGACGTTCTCTTCTATCTTCTGATATTTGTTTACCCATGAGCCGCCGATAGTCAGACGAGTGCCCGACTGCTGCATCTTGGGAATCCACTGGTCGATGGCCACTTCTGCATCGGCACCGCTCACCAGTCCCTTGTTCCACTTCCAATAGTGGCGCTGGCGTCCTGAGAGCAACTTCACGGTGACGCCTTCCAAGGGTTTCAAAAGCAACCGCCCGCCTAAGAGCGAGTTGTCGATGCCCAACGACCGCTCCTCATAGGCACGGAGGATGAAGCCAGAGCCAAACTGCTCGTAGAAGGTGCCAAGGGTCAGCTCCTGGTTGCCCAGCTTTCCCTTCACCCAGAAGTTGGGCACGCCCCAGCCCTTGAAGTCTTCCTCAAAGCCGGGCAGCGGGTGTTCCAGATACTCAAGACGTGCACCAGCATCCACATGTGGGCTCTGAAGTTGCAGGTCTGCGTAGGTGTTCGTGAGGAAATCCTCCGTTTTCACGGCTCCTATCTTCTCATCGTCCTGCGGGATGAGCATGTCGCTCTGGATGCTGCCCGAAAGGGTCACACCCTTCTGCTCTTGGGCATTTAAAGGTAAAAGGGTAAAGAGGTAAAAGGGTAAAAACAGAAGCAGACTCTTCTTCATTGCATCACCTTATTTGATCAGTTCGCGCACCTTGTCAATCAGTTCGATTTCTGCACCGTCGGTATAGCCGTTGTGCTTATAGACGATGTTGCCCTGTCCGTCGCAGACCAGCACGAAGGGAATCATCTGGATGCCTAAGGCACGCTTCATGTCACCATTGGGGTCGAGCAGCACGTCATACGTCCATCCGTGGTTGCTCACCAGCGGCTTCACCTTGTTGATGTTCTGTGCCTGGTCGATGGAGATGGCGAAGATTTTTACGCCTGTCTCCTCCTGCCACTCCTCATAGACCTCGGCGATGGCATCGAGTTCGCGGTTACAGGGCTTGCACCAGGTGGCGAAGAAGTCGATGATAAACGGTTTTCCGTTGTTCGACAGGGTATCTGTACGGATAGACTGACCGTCAATCGTCTTGAGCGTGACTGCGGGAAGTTGTGCATGGATGGAAATGGCGAAGGCTGCCACCACAGCGGCAATCAGTAGTCTTTTCATTGCTTGATATTTAATAGTCCTTGCAAATGTCCTCTTTTTACTCCCATTCGATCGTGCCAGTGGGTTTCGGCGTGAGGTCGTAGAGCACGCGGTTCACGCCAGGAACCTCGGTGATGATGCGCTGGGTGATGTGGTGGAGGAGTGCGTAGGGGATCTCCTCGATGGTGGCGGTCATCGCATCGCGGGTGTTGACGGCACGGATGATGACGGGCCAGTCCCAACTGCGCTTGTTGTCCTTGACACCGGTCGACTTGTAGTCGGGCACGATGGTGAAATACTGCCACACCTTGCCTTCCAATCCGTTCTTGGCAAACTCCTCACGCAGGATGGCGTCGCTCTCGCGAAGGGCCTCCAGACGGTCGCGGGTGATAGCTCCTGTGCAGCGCACACCCAGTCCGGGACCTGGGAACGGCTGACGGAACACCATGTTGTCGGGCAGGCCCAACTCCTTACCCACAACGCGAACCTCATCCTTGAAGAGCAGTTTGATGGGCTCTACCAGCTCGAACTGCAGGTCTTCGGGCAGACCACCCACGTTGTGATGAGACTTGACGGGACCTGACTCCACGATGTCGGGATAGATGGTGCCCTGGGCGAGGAAACTGATGCCCTCCTGTTTGCGGGCCTCCTCTTCGAACACGCGGATGAACTCGGCGCCGATGATCTTGCGCTTCTGCTCGGGATCGGCCACACCAGCCAGCTTATCGAGGAAGCGGTCTGTGGCATCGACATATACCAGATTGGCATTGAGCTCGTCGCGGAAAACCTTGACCACCTGCTCGGGCTCACCCTTGCGCAGCAGACCGTGGTTCACGTGAACGGAAACCAGCTGCTTGCCGACTGCCTTGATGAGCAGGGCGGCCACTACCGATGAATCAACACCACCGGACAGGGCCAGCAGCACTTTCTTGTCGCCAATCTGAGCACGGAGCTCCTTGATCTGTTCGTCGATGAACTTTTGGGCCAGAGCGGGCGTCGTGATGCGCTCCATATCGGCCGGACGTACGTTGCTTGTTATCATAAGAATCTATATTATAAGGTGTATAATCGGGAACTATTTGCTCTGGTAAAGAACGGAGAGGGTGGGCTTGTAGGTGTTCTCGAGGGTGATGGTGATGAAACCGCCGTCGGCCTCGAACTTGGCAATCTTGTGGTCATCGCCATGCTTGGGCATGTTGGGCCAGGCACCAAGGTCTTTCTCGAACTGGTCGCGCAGCTCCTGCCACATGCGGCGCGTGCTGTCGTTGGTGGAGATCTGGTAGTTCTCCTGCAGGGCCTGCACCAGACTGTCCTGACGGGCAATCACCAGACGGTATTTCTCGGAATCCTTAGCCATGACCACTCGGGTGAAGTCGGAGTCGGTCTTGGCAGAGTCGATCGCAAAGCCCCGCTGCTGGAGCGAGTCGATGAAAGTTTGGAAGGGCAAGGCCATCGAGAGGCCACGATACGAGAAGTCTTTCTTCTCACTGTTGCAGGCATAGAGTGCGACAATTGCCATTGCGGCGAATAAGATTTTCTTCATAATGATTGTATAATGTATGGTTTATGGGGACAAAGGTAATGATTTTCTCGCAGATATTCAAGAATTTGAGAAAAAACATGTACCTTTGTGCCCATGTTTTTACTCAATATACTGGTTTCGTCATTGCTGGTCCAGCCAATTGCGGAGGAAGATACCATCCGGAGTGAGCGTCTGGACGAGGTGGTGATTACGTCGACATCGGCCCGTCAGCGTCTGCAAAACGTTCAGACAGGTGCCGAGGTGCTCCAGCTGGAAGACCTCACGTCGGCCCCACAGCTGTTTGGTGAGGCGGACATCATGCGCAGCATACAGCTGTTGCCTGGCGTGAAGGC
>JAEETC010000020.1 GCA_016286585.1 Prevotella sp.
CAGACAGTCCGGCTGTAGCATTTCTGGAACCACTCTGCGTCAGAAACTTTGATCCGAAGGTGAGCAGGAAACTGTCACCCTGATGGAACGATGTATCAGCCTTTTGCGTAAACTGAGCAATATGGAAAGGTGGAATCGGCATGAGCACAAGTTGTCGACGTCCTTCCCAAACATCCGTCGTGTCACCCGACAATGACTGGAAGGTATAGCGTTCAACCTCTCCTTCCGATGCGCCCAGTTCAAGAGCTTCCTTACTCAGACGTTTTTGGATATTCGAGTAGATCGTATTCAACAACTCGACATTGTTGTAATAATACACCAGCGAAGAGTCGAACTCTGCTGCGGTAATGTTGTATTTTCTCAACACAGCCTCCTGATGGTAGAAGTTCTGGTACTCAAGATTCTTCGATTGGTCGTTGAGTCCCCGAGACACATAATAATCGTATAACAGGTCTTCCATCTCATCCGGCTGAAGATACTTTGAAGGTATCGTAGGCTTGCAGGCCGACATAAGCATCATGTAGGTCACCAACGCCATGATAAGATGTAAGACGGGCCTCTTCATTCTTCTTGCTTTCCTTCGTTTGGGGATTCTGGTTTTTGATCCTTCTGATCCGCCACTTGAGTGAAGGAGATTTTGCTGATTTCCTGATGATAGAACAGCAAGAGCCACACGACACTCACACTGATACAGACATCGGCGAAATTGAACACAGGACTGAAGAACACGAAGTGGTCACCGCCAACAAAAGGCACCCACGACGGCCAGTCAGTTTCAAATAGCGGAAAGTAGAACATGTCAACCACCTTTCCCATCAGAAACGGTGCATAACCGGTGCCGAAAGGTACGAAATACGAAAGATAGAACGGTGAAGAAGCATTAAACACCAAACCATAGAACATACAGTCAATCAGGTTGCCTGCTGCTCCAGCAAGTACCATCGACAGACAGATAATATAACCCGTCTTAGCATGTTGCCTCACCAGATGCCAGATGTAATAACCCAACAGGGCGATGGCAGCAACGCGGAACAGCGACAGGACAATTTTACTGCCGAGCTGCATACCGAAGGCCATACCGTTGTTCTCGATAAAGGTGATATAGAACCAGTCAGTCACATGGATACTCTCGTGAAGGGTCATTGACGTCTTCACCCATATCTTGATGACTTGGTCTATCAAGAGGATGGCAAGTATCACAAGTACTGCCATCCTGCCATTGGTCAAGAAACGCTTTGACTGACTCACTTCTTGTTCTGGTTCATCTTCGACTCCACGCTGAGGGTTGCATGGGGAACTGCACGCAGACGCTCCTTAGGAATCAGCTTGCCTGTGATACGGTCTATGCCGTAGGTCTTGTTCTCGATACGTACCAGAGCAGCCTTCAGTCCCTGAATGAACTTCTGCTGACGAGCAGCCATCGAGATCAGTTCCTCCTTCGACTGCGTGGCACTACCCTCCTCCAAAGCCTTGTAGGTGGGCGACGTATCATCGACATCATTGGAGTCCTGATTCGTCAGCACTCGCATCATCTGTTCGTAGTCACGTTTGGCAAGGGCCATTTTCTCGTTGATAATCTGACGGAACTCCTCGAGCTCCTCGTCAGTGTAGCGGGTTTTCTCTGCCATAATAGAGTAGTTTAAGTTATTTCGTTTGTTTGATTTATAATTTAGCAATCTTAATATTCAGCTTGAAGTCGTCAAAGTCAAGTTCCTGTCCATCATTGGGTTGCAGCAGGATATCATCTGCCAAAACCTGAGTTTTGATATAGTCGCCAAAGCTGGCTACAGCCTTCTCAACCTCAGCATTCGGAGCCAGCTCCACATGGATGCGGTCGGTGATCTCCAGACCGCTCTCCTTACGGATGTTCTGGATGCGGTTGATAAGCTCACGGGCCATACCTTCGTTCTTCAGCTCCTCGGTCAGCTCCACCTCAAGGGCGACGGTCAGGTTGCCTTCATTGGCCACCAGCCAGCCCGGGATATCCTCAGAGATGATTTCCACATCGACAGCTTCGACGGTGAGGGCCTGACCCTCTACCTCGATGCCGATGGTGCCCTGCTGTTCGAGTTCTGCAATCTGCTCCTGAGAGAGCTGGTCCATAGCGGCAGCCACACCCTTCATAAGCTTACCGAACTTCTTGCCCATCGTACGGAAATTGCACTTCACCTTCTTCACCAGTACACCGGCTCCCTCCACGAAACGGAGCTCCTTCACGTTCACCTCGTTCATGATGAGATCCTTGACAGCCTCGATATGCTTCTGCTGTTCAGCATCAACAGCAGGAATCATGATGGCCTGTAATGGCTGACGCACCTTGATGTTCACTTTACGGCGCAGAGCCAGCACCATCGATGTGATTTTCTGGGCCATCTCCATACGAGCCTCAAGATCCTTATCAATCACCGATTCATCAGAAACGGGGAACTTATCCAGATGTACGGAGTCGAGCGCACCGCCCAGATCTTTATACAGCTGGTCAGCATAGAACGGTGCAAACGGAGCCAGGAGTTTTGCAACAGTCATCAGACAGGTATAGAGGGTCTGATAGGCCGAAAGCTTATCGTCGCTCATCTCCTTACCCCAGAAGCGCTTACGATTCAGACGGACGTACCAGTTTGAGAGGTCGTCGTTCACGAAGGCGTCGATGAGTCGTCCTGCACGTGTCGGATCATAGTTGTCAAGCTCTGCCTCCACACCCTTGATGAGCGTATTCAGACAAGAGAGGATCCATCGGTCGATTTCTGGTCTCTTGTCTAATGCAACCTGTGACATAGAGGGGTCGAAACCATCTACATTTGCATACAGCGCAAAGAAACTGTATGTATTATACAAGGTGCCGAAGAACTTACGGCGCACTTCATCCACACCCTCCGGATCAAACTTCAGGTTGTCCCAAGGCTCCGAGTTAGTCATCATATAGAGACGGACGGCATCCGAGCCGAATTTTCCGATCATATCAAACGGATTCACCACATTACCCACATGCTTCGACATCTTGTTGCCTTTCGCATCAAGCACCAAACCTGACGAGATTACATTCTTAAAGGCCACAGAGTCGAAGATCATTGTGGCGATAGCGTGCAGGGTGAAGAACCAACCACGCGTCTGGTCGACACCCTCGTTGATGAAGTCGCAAGGGAAGGCGATGCCCTTATCTATCAGATCTTTATTCTCAAACGGATAGTGAATCTGTGCGTAAGGCATAGAACCAGAATCAAACCATACGTCGATCAGGTCGGTCTCGCGCTTCATGGGCTTACCACTCTCAGAAACCAGTACGATATGGTCAACATACGGACGATGCAAATCAATCTTATCGTAGTTCTCCTTACTCCAGTCGCAGGGCACGAAACCGTTGTCCTTCAAAGGATTGCTCTTCATGAAGCCAGCCTTCACAGACTTCTCGATCTCGTTATAGAGTTCCTCAACGCTGCCGATACAGATTTCCTTGCCGTCCTCATCGCGCCAAATGGGCAGCGGTGTGCCCCAGAAACGGCTGCGCGAGAGATTCCAGTCGTTCAGGTTCTCCAGCCAGTTGCCGAAACGGCCTGTACCTGTCGACTCCGGCTGCCAGTTGATGGTCTTATTCAGCTCGAACATCCGGTCTTTCTTGGCCGTTGAGCGGATGAACCAAGAGTCGAGGGGATAATAGAGCACGGGCTTGTCCGTACGCCAGCAATGAGGATAGTTGTGTACGTGCTTCTCAATCTTCAGCGCCGTACCCTCCTGCTTCATCTCCATACAGATCACGATATTCAGGTCCTCAGCCTTAGCTGCAGCCTGCTCGTCGTACTTGCCGTCCTTGTTGAACTCAGGGGCGTATGCGTTCTTCACATAGTCGCCTGCATGATGGCCATAGGCCTCCTTATTCACGCACTTGGCAATGAAGTTATCATCGAGTTCGTCCATCACATAGTACTTGCCCTGCAGGTCTACCATCGGACGGGTCTCACCTTTCTTATTTATAAGGAAGAGGCTTGGGATGTGTGCATCCTTGGCCACCTTCGCGTCATCAGCACCGAATGTAGGTGCGATATGCACGATACCGGCACCGTCCTCTGTCGTCACATAGTCGCCAGGAATCACGCGGAAGGCCTCACTCTCCATCTCTACGAATTGGTCCTTACCGTTCTCGCCCATAAAGACCTTCTCAGGATGAGCCTCTGCATACGCCTTCACGTAGTCGGCGGCATTCTGGTCGAGCTTGGCCGAAGGCTTCACCCAAGGCATCAGCTGCTGGTACTTCAGGCCCACCAGCTCCTCACCTGTATAACGGCCTACGATGCGATAAGGCACGAACTTCTCACCCTTGTTATATTCAGGCATCTCGCCGCCATCTGTAATCGCACCCTCAGGAGCGAGATAAGCGTTCAGACGACTCTCAGCGAGGATGATGGTAATCTTCTCACCGTTGTACGAATTATAGGTCTCAACAGCCACATAGTCGATCTTCGGTCCTACGCAGAGGGCGGTGTTGGAGGGGAGTGTCCAAGGGGTCGTTGTCCAAGCTACGAAATAAGGTGTACCCCACTTCGTCCACTCTTCTTTCGGATTCAAAGCCTTAAACAACGCCGTTACCGTCGTATCCTTCACATCACGATAACAACCGGGCTGGTTCAACTCATGAGAACTCAGTCCTGTTCCTGCTGCAGGCGAATACGGCTGGATAGTATAGCCTTTATAGAGCAGTCCCTTCTTATAGAACTGTTGCAGCAACCACCACAGCGTCTCGATATACTTGTTGTCGTATGTGATATACGGGTTGTCCAGATCCACGAAGTAACCCATCTTCTCGGTAAGGTCGCGCCACTCCTGGGTGTACATCATCACATTCTCACGACACTTCTTATTGTAGTCCTCCGTAGAGATATACTTTGCACTCTCCTTGTTGTCGATGTCGGCTTTCGTGATACCGAGTTCCTTCTCCACACCCAATTCTACGGGCAGTCCGTGAGTATCCCAGCCAGCCTTACGCTTCACCTGGAAGCCTTTCATCGTCTTATAGCGGTTGAAGGTATCCTTGATGGTGCGCGCCAGCACGTGGTGGATGCCTGGGTGACCGTTAGCCGAGGGAGGTCCCTCGAAGAATACAAACTGCGGACAGCCCTCGCGCTCTTCCACCGAGCGCCAGAACACGTTCTTCTCACGCCACATCTTCAGGATGTCGTCGTTCACCTTTGTCAGGTTCAAGCCATTGTGTTCAGCAAATTTCTTGCTCATCTTATAATGCCTTTTAAATATTCAATATTCGCTTTTGCTTTATTTGGGGTGCAAAGGTACATAAATATTCTGACCTGACAAAATAAATAATTAATTTTAATATTTTTGTCCAAAAAACTTTTTGTTTCAAAATTATTTCGTATCTTTGCAGCCAAAGAGATCTAGTCAATAACTAAATTTACAGTTCTATGGTATTAATGATTATTCAGCTCTGCATCGTTTTGGGAGCTTTGTGGGTAGGCTCGCGCTATGGCTCGCTTGCCTTGGGTGCCATCTCCGGTATAGGTCTGGCCCTTCTCGTGTTCGGTTTTGGCCTTAAGCCTGGTACTCCTCCTACGGATGTGATCTACATCATCATCGCAGCCGTCACCTGTGCAGGTATCATGCAGGCTTCTGGTGGTATGGATTGGTTGATCCAGATTGCCGAGAGACTATTGCGCAAGCATCCGGATCGTATCACGTTCCTCGCTCCGCTATGTACATTCTTCCTAACCGTTTTGGTTGGTACAGGTCACGTCGTATACACCTTGATGCCAATCATTTGTGACATTGCATTAAAGAAAGGCATCCGTCCTGAGCGTCCCTGCGGTGTGGCCTCTATTGCTTCCCAGGTGGGTATTACTTGCTCGCCCATCGCTGCTGCCGTTGTAGCCTTCGTCACCATCTCGAATGCCAACCATTTCGATATCACCATTCCTCGCGTGCTGATGGTTTCCATACCCGCCTGCGTCTGTGGTCTGATGGCTGCCGCAGCTGCCTCCTACCATCGTGGCCTCGACCTCGACAAGGATCCCGAGTTCCAGAAGAAGATTGCCGATCCTGCCCAGCGTGAGTACATCTACGGTAGTGGTGCCACCACCCTCGACAAGGAGATTCCGCAGTCGGCAAAGAACGCCGTCTTTATCTTCCTCGGTGCCCTCGCTATCATCGTGATGTTTGCTGCACTTCCCGAGTTGCTGCCGTCGTATTCCACCATCAAGGCTGTGAAGGGTGCTGGCGATCTGACATTGGCCAGTGGTGTCACCATCTCGGCTTCGGCATTGGCTAAGGCAGGTGTTGTGGCAGAAGGATTTACGGAGAAGGGAATGGTTGACTTGAAGATGAACCTCGTCATCCAGATTGTGATGATCTCCGCTGCCGCCCTGATGATCATCTTCTGTAAGGCCAAACCCAAGAAAGCCGTCGCCGGTCCTGTGTGGCAGTCGGGTATGGTGGCTGTTGTCGCCATCTACGGTATCGCCTGGCTCGCCGACACCTATTTCTCCAATTATATGGCTGAGATGCAGGAAGGTCTGGAAGGTATCGTTGCAGAGTACCCCTGGTCTATCGCGCTGGTATTCTTCCTGGTATCAGTACTGATCAACTCTCAGGGAGCTGTGGTTGTGGCCATGTTGCCGCTGGCTTATAAGTTAGGCATTCCTGGCCCCGTGCTCCTCGGTGTGCTGCCTTCTGTCTATGGATACTTCTTTATTCCGAACTATCCTTCGGATATCGCTACGGTGAACTTCGACCGCTCAGGTACAACGGTGATCGGTAAATACCTGCTGAACCACTCGTTCATGATGCCTGGACTGATCTGTGTGATCACCTCAACGATTGTTGCCTATATCCTGGCAACGCTCATCTACTAGACTAATCCGCTGATAAACCTTCGGGGGGAGCAATCCGTTCGGATGCTCTCCCCTTTTTGTTGTTCCCAAATGATTCTTCCAGCTTAATACCCATTCCGCATCTGTTGGAGCAGCGATTTCTGATGTTCCGTCAGATTCGTGGGCAGTGTCACTTGATAGGTGATGATCAAATCGCCGAAAGTGCCGTCTCCCCGATCGTAACCCTTCCCACGCAGACGAACTTTCGTGCCAGGCTGCGTTTCGGGCTTGATCTTCAGTTTCAGACGCTGGCCGTTCGACAACGTGACGATCACCTCTCCACCCAACAAGGCCGTATAGAGGTCGATGGAGACGGTGGCGTTCATCTCACCAGAATGCGTTCGTGCCTGACGGCCGAAGCCGGTGCCACCCGTCGAGAATCCCTGGAAGCCACCGAAGCCGCCACCCTGATGCCCCTTTCGTCCGAACAGATCCTCAAAGAACGAGCTGAAACCTCTGCCGGAGCCAGAGGTGAACTGCGAGAAGTCGAAGCCGCCAAAGGGATTGCCTCCACCGGCTCCGCCGCCGAAACCTTGGAACTGCTCGGCCTGCTTCCACTGCTCACCATACTGGTCGTATTTTTTCCGTTTCTCAGGATCGCCAATCACATCGTAGGCTTCCTGAAGGGCTTGGAACTTCGCCTGTGCCTTCGGGTCGTCGGGATGCAGGTCGGGATGGAACTGCTTGGCCCTTTTAAGGTAGGCCTTCTTCACATCCTTCTGCGGAATCGTCTTGTCGACGCCTAAAATCTTGTAATAATCAATAAATGCCATAATGTTTTCCTCCTATTCTTGAATTGTTTTCTGTACAAAAAACTGCAAAAAGTGTGCCTAAAACACGAAAACGCTTGGTGAATTGGAATATTCTTCGTACTTTTGCCGAAAAATTGATGTATGATGAGACAAACTATACTCCTAGCCCTTGGCATGATGTGCCTGCTGCCCGTGTCAGCCAAACAGACCAAGACCGTCAGAATGAAAGTCATCGAGACCAGCGACGTTCATGGTCACTTCTTCCCCTACGACTTCATGGAGCGCAGACCCCTGAAGGGAACCCTCGCCCGGGCAAACACTTATATTAATAAGGAGCGTGCGACCTACGGTGACCACCTGCTGCTCATCGACAATGGCGACATCCTACAGGGACAACCCTGCATCTACTGGTCTAACTACGTGATGCCCCAGGATGAGAATCTCGCCGCCTCTGTCATCAACTATATGCAGTACGACGCTGAGACGGTGGGCAATCACGACATCGAACCTGGCCATAAGGTCTATGACAAATGGATCCGTGAGGTGCGCTGTCCGTTGCTGGGAGCCAACATCGTGAAAGCCGGAACAACGAGTAAGACGAGTCCCGCCAGTCCTACTAGTATCTACGACGGCCTCCAGCCCTACTCCATTCACATCATCGACGGTGTGAAGATCGCCATCATCGGTATGCTCACACCCGCCATCCCCAACTGGCTGACCGATAACGTGTGGAAGGGCATCGAGTTTGAGGAGATGACCAGCTGCGCCAAGAAATGGGTGAAATACCTGAAGGAGGTGGAAAAGCCAGACCTGATCTTCGGACTCTTCCACTCCGGCAAGGACGGCGGTATCGTGACCGATACCTACGAGGAGAACGCCACAGCCGCCGTCGCCCGTGAGGTACCCGGCTTCGACATCATCTTCTTCGGGCACGACCACCAGGTGCACAACGAGTGGATCACCAACAAGGAGGGCCAGCAGGTGCTCATCATCGACCCCTCGTGCTATGTGAAGAATGTGGCTGAGGCCGAGATCGAGCTGACCTTCAAGAAAGGCAAACTCGTAAAGAAAGAGATCAAGGGCGAGATCGTCAGCGTGAACGACGAACAGGTGGACGAGAAGATGGTTGCCCATTTCCAGCCGCAGATCGATGCCGCTAAAGCTTACGTCAATCAGAAGATCGGCACCTTCGAAAACAGCATCTACACCCGCGAGAGTTTCTTCGGCAACTCGGCTTTCACCGACCTCATCCACAACCTCCAGCTGGAACTCACTAAGGCCGACATCTCTATCACGGCACCTCTGTCGTTCAATGCGACCATTCGCGAGGGCGATGTCACCGTAGCCGACATGTTCAAGCTCTACCGCTTCGAGAACCTGTTGCTCGTGCTCCGCATGACGGGTGAGGAGATCCGCAAGCATCTGGAGATGAGTTATGACATATGGACGAACCAGATGAAGTCGCCCGACGACCATATCATGCTGCTCAACGATGAGATGAAGGGTGACCAACAACGCGCGGGCTTCAAGTACTACACCTTCAATTTCGACTCGGCTGCCGGCATCGACTACGAGGTCGATGTCACCAAACCCAATGGTGAGAAGGTCAGGATCCTACAGATGAGCGACGGCACCCCCTTCGACGAGAAAAAGTGGTATAAGGTAGCGATGAACAGTTATCGCGCCAACGGTGGCGGTGAGTTGCTCACGCACGGTGCCTGCATCCCCAAGGACTCGCTCGCCAGCCGTGTGATCTACTGCAGCGAACTCGATCAGCGCCACTATCTGATGGAGGAGATCAAACGTCAGGGAACGATCAACCCGCAACCCAATAAGAACTGGAAGTTTGTGCCTGAGGAATGGGCGAAGCCAGCCATCGAGCGTGACAGGAAACTATTGTATGGGAAATAAGTAATTAATTCTCCCCCTGATGACCTATTATTTCGTATTTTGTAAAGAAGAACTCCTGTTGGAAAAGAAGTCCGATGGGAGTTATACCATACCCCTTTGTGAAGAACCGCCAACGGAGGTGAAGCCTTGGACACACCAGATGAACATCACCCCGATGGCCGACGGCACACCCGTCATTACCTATCGTATCGACGCCCCCATTACAGATGACGCGCGTTATGAGATGATTGGTCTGCGGAAGAGTTTCTATCACCTGGAGAAACCCCTCTACCTGAAGGCCGGAAAATGTCAGGAACTGCTCTACTGGGACCAGAACACGAAATACTGTGGTGTCTGTGGTGCTCCCATGCGGATGGATACCGACATCTCGAAGAAATGTACTTCTTGCGGTAAGGAGATCTGGCCGCAGCTGGCTACGGCCGTCATCGTACTCATCCACAAGGGCGACGAGGTGCTGCTCGTCCGTGCAAAGAACTTCCGCACAGATTTCTACGGTCTCGTGGCCGGTTTCGTCGAGACAGGCGAAACCCTTGAAGAAGCCGTTGCCCGTGAGGCTTTCGAGGAAACGGGCGTCAGGATCACCAACATCCGTTACTTCGCCTCGCAGCCTTGGCCCTACCCCTGCGGACTGATGGTGGGCTTCAATGCCGACTACGTCAGCGGCGATATCCACCTGCAGCGTTCGGAAATTGCCAAAGGCGGCTGGTTCCGCAAGGATAATCTTCCGACCATCCCTGAGAAACTATCCATCGCCCGCATGCTCTTGGACGCGTGGATAGAGGAAGCCTAATATTCCAGTAATTTCATCGTCATCTGACCCTTGTAGGAGATGACGTTCTCGACGAGATAACAGCTGGCTCCGTCGGGGACACAGAGCGTAGCATTAAAGTGCAGGCCCGCTGCATCGGCCTTTTCGAACTCCATATTGGCCAATACAGCCTCTTCGAGGAACTTTGCCGGCACCAGCTTGGCATACTGCTGTTTGCGGAAGTCGCTGGAGTACAACCGCTGTGCACCGTTATAGATGCTGATGTGCATGATATTGTCGTAGTACACGTTCTCTACCTCCATCCCGTCTTCGTTATAGGTCCGCAGCACCACCTTATATTTCGTGGGGTTGATGGCGATATACCAATGGTATCGCGCATTGTCATAACTGACGACGGAGTCCTTCTTCACCTGATGGGTATAGGTCATCACCTTCGGCGTAGTGTCGGCCACAAAGACGGAGTCGGCCTCTTCACCCTCGAGTTTGTTGAGAGTGATCTGGTCGCCGTTCTGGTTGCGGAAACAGAAAATATGCTCGGTCTGTTTCTCGATGGCATAGCTGGTGCCCGAGGAGAATGTCAGCGAGTCGCCCACGATCCTGAAATAGGCTGGCATACTGGTGGAGTCGTTGTAGAAGATGGTGTCGCCCTTCACTCGGAAGGCCACATCCTCCGTCTCCGCGTCGACCCAGACACCCTGCATCAGGGCCTTGGCCTCGCGATCCTCCTCCTGCTGACTGCCTTCGGACTTCTGTCCTCCACATCCTGCCAGCAACAGAACCGCCACCACTATACCGCCATATCTAATCATCTGCAAACTACTTTCCGATGCAATGATACTCAAAGTTATTCTCGTCGAGCTCCTCGATATCGAAGATATTACGTCCATCGATGACCAGCGGACGCTTCATCGCCTTCTTGATGACGCCCCAGCCCGGCAGACGGAACTCCTTCCACTCAGTGAGCAGCAGCAGCGCGTCGGCATCGAGCACCGCGTCGTACATATCGCGGCAGTAGGTCACCGTCTCACCGATCCTGCGCTTACACTCGTTCATGGCGATGGGATCATACACGCGGATGATACAGCCGGCCTTCAACAGTTTGTCGATCATCACGAGGGCCGTCGACTCACGCATATCGTCGGTCTCAGGCTTGAACGACAGACCCCACATGGCGATGGTCTTGCCCTTCAGTGCCTCTTCCGAACCGAACGCCTTCACGAGCTTCTCGTAGAGCACACCCTTCTGTCGTTCGTTCACACGCTCTACAGCCTTCAGCACCTCCATCGAGTAGCCGTTCTGGTCGGCGGTCTTGATGAGTGCCTTCACGTCCTTGGGGAAACACGAACCACCATAACCGCAGCCGGCATAGAGGAACTTACGACCGATACGGGTATCTGAACCGATTCCCGCGCGTACCATATTAACATCTGCGCCCACGCGCTCGCAAAGGTTGGCGATGTCGTTCATAAACGAGATACGCGTGGCGAGCATCGAGTTGGCGGCATATTTGGTCATCTCGGCCGAAGGGATATCCATGAAGATCACGCGGAAGTTGTTGATCAGGAAAGGTTTGTAGAGCTTCGTAAGCACCTTCTTGGCGTGTTCGCTCTCGACACCCACCACCACACGGTCGGGACTCATGAAGTCCTTGATGGCGTTACCCTCCTTCAGGAACTCGGGGTTCGAGGCCACATCGAACTCAATGTCGACACCACGCTTCTGCAGCTCTTCCTCGATGGCCTGGCGCACCTTCTTCGCCGTACCCACAGGCACCGTCGACTTGGTGACGACCACCACATAGTGGTTCAGGTTCTGACCGATGGTGCGGGCCACCTGCAGCACATACTTTAGGTCTGCCGAACCGTCCTCGTCGGGAGGCGTACCTACGGCCGAGAACACAATCTGTACATCGTCAAGCACCGAGGCGAGGTCGGTCGTGAACTTCAATCGTCCTGCGGCCACATTCTTCTTCACCAGCTCGTCGAGACCCGGCTCATAGATGGGCACCTCACCCTGTTGCAGACGCTCGATCTTACTGGCGTCCACATCCACACACGTCACATTGGCACCCGTATCGGCGAAACACGTTCCCGACACCAGTCCCACATATCCTGTTCCTACAATCGCTATGTTCATTTCTCTATTTGTTTACTGTAAACAATTCCTACTCAAATACTTCTGCATCTTTCAGCAAGGGTTGCTTTAAGTCCTTCTCACTCGTCTGCACCTTCGCCGGGTCGATGGGCCACTCGATACCCAGATCGGGATCATTCCAGCGGATGCCAGCATCGGCTTGTGGCGCATAGGGGTTGTCCACCTTATACGTGAAGATGGCCTCTTCGCTCAGCACGAGGAAGCCGTGTGCAAAGCCGCGGGGAATGAAGAACTGACGCTTGTTCTCCTCGCTCAGCTCCACCATCACATGCTGTCCGAACGTGGGACTCGACTTGCGGATATCCACAGCCACATCGAGCACCTTACCTTTTATCACACGCACGAGCTTGGCCTGCGAGGCATCACCCTTCTGGTAGTGCAGTCCGCGCAGCACACCGAACGACGACTTCGACTCATTGTCCTGGATGAACACCGTCCGTCCGACATGCTCATCGAACTCAGCCTGCTTCCAGGCCTCCATGAAATAGCCTCTGGCATCGTTGAAAACCTTAGGCTCAATGATGAAAACACCCTTGATTTTGGTCTCTTTATATTCCATAATTTGAGAAATTTTGTGCAAAGGTACACTAATTTTTTCACTTAATAATCATTTTAAGTTTCTTTTATTTGTTTATTTCCAAAATTTGCTGTAATTTTGCATCCGTGATTGAACTGGAAAGACATATTGAGATACTTCTGCTCAGCAATGACTGCGTCATAGTGCCCCGTTTGGGAGGGTTTATGACGCACCATATCGAGGCGCGCTACGACGAACATGACAGCATGTTCCTACCCCCGTTGCGCACCCTCGGCTTCAATGCCCAGCTCAATATCAACGACTCGCTGCTCGTACAGTCTTACATCGAGGCTTACGACATCAGCTATCCCGAGGCTTTGCAACGCATAGAGGACGAAGTGGAAGAGCTCAAGCAGCATCTCCAGAACGAGGGATCCTACGAGCTCAACGACATCGGCGTGCTCACGCTTAACGACGACGGCAACTACGTCTTTACCCCCTGTGAGGCCGGCATCCTCACGCCTGCCCTCTACGGACTGAGCTCGTTTGAGATGAAGCCCCTGCAGACAACCGCCGCCCAGGTGGTGAAAGCCGTCCCCCCAGTGACCGAGCAACCCGTCGAGACCCCGCAGCAGCCAGCCGCCCAGATCTTCGACCTCGGTGACCAAACACCCGAGGAAGAGGTTGAGAACACCGAAGACAACGATGTCGTGCGCATCAAGTTCTCATGGATCCGCAATGCGGTGGCCGTTGCCGCCATCCTGCTGGCCGTCTTCTTCCTGGCGATGCCTACGGGCAAGACCGACATGATGCAGCGCACCATCAGCAATATCAACAACAGCCTGCTCTTCGGCATGATGTCTGAAGACACGAACATGAGTAAGATCGAGATTCAGAAGAAAGTCACGAGGAAGGAAACTTCGAGGAGTGAGAATACTCAGAAGACAGATTCTATTGCAAAATCAGTAGCCGACGCTCAAGCTAAATCAGTAGCCGACGCTCAAGCTGAATCTGTGGCAGACGCTCCTCGAAAATATTGCATCGTCCTGGCCAGCTGCGTCTCCATACGCAATGCCAACTCATTCATCGAGCGTCTTCAGGAAAAGGGTTACGAACAGGCCGAGGTCTTTGAGCGTAATAACATCCGTCGCGTCATCTACGGCCACTATCCTTCTGAGGAAGCCGCCCACGACGACCTCCGCCGTTTCCATCGTCACAGCGAAACCGCCGAGGCCTGGCTTATGGAATTATGAAAAGAGTCCGTTGTCCTAAGTGCGAAAACTACATCACCTTCGATGAGACCCGTTATACCGACGGTCAGTCGCTCGTGTTCCAGTGTCCCGAGTGCGGCAAGCAGTTCGCCATCCGTATCGGCGTGAGCAAGCTGCGCGAACGTCAGAAGGATGAGCATCCCAACGAGCAGGCCGACGAACAAGGCTGCGGCTCCATCGTCGTCATCGAGAATATGTTCCACTACAAGCAGGTCATCCCCCTCCGGATGGGCGACAACATCATCGGCCGCTACCAGAAGGGCAACCCCGCCAACAGTACTTTCGAGACCGTTGATCCCAGCGTCGACCTGAACCACTGCACGGTGACCGTGAGCCGCGACAAACGAGGCCAGCTGCGTTACACCTTGAAAGACAACAACAGCAACACCGGCACCTTCGTCGACAACGTCGAACTCACGCCCCGTGAGCGTCGCGTCATCGCCGACGGCACCCTCTTCACCATCGGAGCCACCAGCATCATCCTGAGAGCCTCCGACAGCGAAGAGTGAATTCACTCACATCTAAAACTTAAACAGGTTGCAGAAGATGATGGCAGCCGTCCACACGTGGTTATTGCACTGGCAATAGCCTAAGGTCTTAGAATCCTTCGACATGTCGATACGGCCGTTGCCCTTCACCTCGGCCACCGTTGCGTTCGAGCCCTTCACGGAGATGGAGCCGCCCGAAGTGACGTGACAGAGCAGATTGCCTGACGAATCCTTGATGTCGCCCGACCATACGGAGCCGATCCTGTGACCCACATCATCGGTAATGTCGCCGCTGCTGCCCTTGGGCAACTGACCTAACTTCTTGTGAGCCCAGTTGTACACCACACCGTTCTCGTCGACATAGCCGCGGGCACTACCCTTCTCGATCGTATATTCGCGCACCTTTTTCTGTGTGTTGCTGCTTGAATTGCCAGAGCTCTTGGTGGTGTTCTGGGCGGCTTGGGCCCTGCGCTGGGCAGCCAGTTCCTGCTGACGCTGGGCCTCTGCCTCCTGTTTTTTCTTCACCTCAGCCAGCTCCACCTTCGTCTTCGCCAGAGACTCCTTGTTGTGGTAGATGCCTAAGTAGAGCAAGGCGGCATATTTCTTGTCAAGTCCTTTGGCTGTACCGATCAGCACGTCGTAGATATACACCTGACCGTTGTCGTTGATATAGGCCACCTTCTCGCCGTCCATCACCACCGAACCGTCGTTCTGCACTTTCAGATAACCCTGTTCCCCGTGGAAGTTCACAGTGCCGTCCTTCAGCACCTCGCCGACCTTCCGGCCATCGTCATACATCACGTCACCGTTTTTCTCCACCTTGAAGATCACCTTCTTGCCCTTGCGCTCACCGTCGGGATGCGTCTTGTCGAAGATAAACTCACCCGTCCTCGTACGGAAGAAGCCCTGTACGGTACCGCCACGAGAGAACTCGATGTCGCCATTACGCTTCTTGTTCACGTCATCCACCGTCTCCTTGGCTTTCTTGATGCCGGATACGATATTTCCGAACTGTGCCTGTGCCGTTGTCGCTCCCAGCAACATCGCTGCCGAAACGGCTAAGATTCTAATGTTTTTAATCATAATTGTATGGTTTTGGTTGATTTTGTTTGCAAAGGTACGAATAAGCGTGCAAAATACAAAATAAATCAGGATTATTAACAAAAAAGGGCGACCACCACTGCGATCGCCCTCTCTTCATCTGTAAACCGTAGACTGTAAACTAAAACGGTCCTACTCCCATGCAACTGGTCGTTCCCAGTGCCGTAAGGAATGCCGTGAGCGCAGCTACTATCACCTTCACCGCCAGCTCAATCACACGCTGCTTCTTCATAAGCCGTTAGCCGTTGCCCTGCTGGTCGGCTGCGGGAGCCAGCACATAGGTGAGCGGAGTCTTCTTCTGGAAGCGCTTCTCCTTGCCACCGACGGTGCGCTTCTCGCTCTCCACGAGATACCCGAACTCGAAGATACACTCATCCTTGAAGGCTCTCGAGGTAAGCTTCTCACCCTTCGTGTTCTCAGGGATGAAGTTGATCTTGATGCCGTTGATCATCGCGTCGGGACCACCAGCCACAGCAGCGGCGAGGTTCGCCTTGCCCAGCTTCTGACCGTCGACTGAGGGCGAGAACGTGCCCAGACCGTCGAGCTTCACGGGCTGACCCTGCGACAGCAGCTCACTCATGCAGTCCACCACCTGTCCGAGCACCAGCACGCACATCTGGTAGTCGGCAATCTTGCCGTGCCCGGTCATGTGCTTGGCGAAGCCCTTGAGGTTCAGGGGTTCCTTCGAGTCCACTTCTGCGAAATACTTGCCGTAGGCGGTCGAGTCGTCGTTCTTGTTCTGACGGAGATTGATCACCATTGGAATGTTTGATCTTGCCATAATTTAAAATCCTTTCTTTTCTTCTGCACTGCAAATTACACAAATATATTGACACCTGCAAGCTTTTTCCTCACCCGAATCAGGTTCTTTCAAGTTCTCACAAGTTGTTTATAATTAAGGTCATAAATATTTGCGTATCTCAGGAATTTTTCGTACCTTTGCAGTGCAGAAGAACATCAATATTTATGTCACAAAACAATCCTGATTTATCCATTATCCGTTGTCCATTATCCGTTAGCCTCGGCCGTGCGGAGCTCGCAACACGCTATTTCCCCAACATCCAGCCGATGTCAGCCTGGCTGAAATTGAAGGCTCTTTTACAGGAGAACCCCGATTTGGCACACCTCGCGCAGCTAAATCGCCGGACATTCTTACCTGTAGAAGTCAACAAAATTTACCAAGCACTCGGGCAGCCTTAACTGCCCGTTTTCCGTGCTTTTCAGGCACTTTGACTCTTCTTAGCCCAAAGTCCTAGTTTCATTAAATGAAAGCCGCACTTTCCATAGCTCAAAATCTGAGTTTCCACAGCCTTCAAATAGCATTAATATTTATATTTGTGTTTTGTAAACTATTATTACCAAATCCGTTACAGCGTTACAGCGTTACAGTTAGAATTCTCCATTTGAACTTCTCGAAATTATATCTATATATTATATATATTATAATATATATAATATATAGCTTTAAAATTCCTCCATCAATCACCTGATTCCGAACTGTAACGCTGTAACGCTGTAACGGCAATGTGTCTTTTCTGAACTAACAAACTATTTCGAGAATTTTTTCAATAAAACCTTAATTATTTCAGGATTTATTCGTACTTTTGCAACGTCCATACTCACGCCTACAGGCGACATTGCTACCAGAGGGATGCAAGAATGGGTGGGACGGTTACATAGAAAAAAGCGTCATTGATGCTTTGTTTTTGACCATTTGAACTACCACAATCAAATCCAAATCAAGGACAAATGCGGAGGTGAATGCTACGGGTGTAGTATATACTCCCGGAGTGTGCCGAGGGCAGATTATGCCCTCACGCACACTTTTCGGGGCGTACAATACTTACCGGCGTGGGTATTCAGACTTTGCCAGTTTTATTTGGAAGGCTGTGGTAGGCCGAAATGGTGGAACAGGCAGATGAGGATACCCCGCTTTTTTTATGTACCTTACCAATAAGAAGAACCGTCTGACAAATGGGTATCAGTCAGAGATAAAGACAACGACTGATGCGCGATAAACTACAGAAGGCGCTTGATTTGTGCAATGAAAAGAGATTTGATGAGGCCTTGCCTATCTTGGAGAGCATCACTAATGAAGACCCCAAGAATTCGGAGGCGTGGCGCACTTTGGCACAACTCCATTGGTATCACAAGCATGAGCCTGAAAAAGCATACGATGAACTGATAGAAGCCCTGAAGTGCGAGCCTCGTAATCTTTGGGCTCTCATATTGATGGGGAATCTGCTGACAAAGGAGAAGAATGACTTAGAAGGAGCCAAGTCTTATTATGACAAGGTGCTTGAGTACTTCCCTGATAATGCTATTGCCATCAACAATGTGGCCGCGACCTATATGGAAAGGAAAGATTATGATGAAGCGATCCCTCTGATGAAAAAGGCCATCAGTATTGATGACACCTATATCAATTCATACTATGGCCTGGCTCTCTGTTACTATAAGACCGATCAGTTGGAAAATTGCTTTGAAATATGCCATCAAGGAGCAACGAAATTGCAGGATCGTCCAGAAAACCCAGGTGTAAGGGATGAACTTCTGAAGCTCTACCTTTCAGTTGCAAAGGATCTGGCCAAGAAGATTAATTATATCAATGTCTGGAAAGGCATCAAGGATGAACTGGAGGCTGTAGACCATATCAATATCAAGTTTGTAGAGGATAAGAGCATAAATGTGCTGGCTAAACTGGAGTATGCACCTTTGCATGCAGCCAAAGAACATATTCTCAGGTATAATCCTGACAAAGAATATGTCGACCATCTGTTCATCCATGAGATGATGCATCTGAAGATGAATCAACAAGCAACTCTCGCAAATAACGGAAAAGCGACTGTCAGTTCCGGGAATACCAGAAAGGCATTCAGAAACCGTTATCTCAAGTTCATGAAGAAAACTCATAGTCATCTTCCGACTGCAGAACTGGAACATGTGATGTCAGGATTGGCTGACGGATTAGCTCTACAATTAATGAACTGTCCGCTTGACCTGTTTGTTGAACATATGATTTATACGACATATGAGGCAGTACGTCCGATACAGTTGCTTTCACTTTTCCATATGGAAGTTGACAACATCGAGGGTGTCAAGCAGGCAACAAAAAACGGATTCTTCCCCAAAGAAATCGTTCACGCCAATAAGGTTATGAATATAGCCACCTCTATGCACTTCAAGGAGATCTATGGTATCGACCTGATACGTGAATATCATCCCACAAAGCAGGAATATGATCAGGCGAAAGACCTCTATGATGAATTCAAAGCTTATCTCGATACCCACAAACCGGGTGACGAATATGAAATGATGGAGTATTTCGTAGAGTCGTTTGGAATGGAAGACCTAGTTGAGATAATCGATGAGCGACAGGTATCAGGAGGCATGAAAGCAGACCTCTCTCTTGAGAGTGATCTGAAGGAAAGGGCTGTGGACGCTCCGTCAAAAGAGGACGTAGATGTGGCTAATGCCCAGTTTGCACTTAACCACCAAGACGGAGCAGACGCTACAGAGACGATGATGATGTCGATGTATATGCTTGGAGCTATGGAGTATTTTGACACGCTCGAGCCTCATGATGTTCATCGGATAGCCTTGGAGATAGCAACCGTTGGTGTCAACGGAATCAGTCCAAAGGGGAAATACAGCATCAAGTCGATACCGGATAAAGAATTTGGTGGATACCAATTCCTCGCATATTACTATGTCAGCTGGGCAAGAGCTATCCCTCATATGCTTGATAAAATAGGATTGCCATTCTCAAAGGCATACGAGGCAGCCTTGAATATGTATAATGCAAAACATAAGAAAGATGAGTGATCTGGAAGAACTTCGAAAAGCCATCGTGCAATTCACCCAAGAAAGAGACTGGGATCAGTTCCATAATGGGAAAGATCTTGCTTTGGCCTTATCCATCGAGGCTTCAGAACTAAATGAGGCTTTTCTTTGGAAGGATGCCAAAGACGTGAATGTGGAGAAGGTGAAAGAAGAACTGGCCGACATCATCAATTATGCCATTCTCATTGCAGATAAATATGATCTTGACATCAAGCAGATTGTCTTGGATAAGCTAAGACGTAATGCTGAGAAATATCCTGTAGCCAAAGCCTATGGGAGTGCAAAGAAATATAACGAACTATAAAATATATGCACTATGGTTAATAGAGTCCTTTACCAAGCCCCTCAGGCGCAATTTATTAGTGATGTTGAGCGTAAATTTGTTGCACCCAAAATGAGGCATACAGCAGAACAGGCCAGAATTCATTCTGCTGAAAATGAAATAGCCTCATGGGAGAAAGAATCACGGGGACGGTTCTAGTGATCATTTCGAAATAATTGTTTAACTTTGCAAACAAAATATGAATCAGGAAGATAAAGGACAAATACTATTATATCAGACTCCAGATGGGGAGTCGCGCATTGAGGTGAAGCTGCAGGACGAGACGGTGTGGTTAAACCTTGATCAGATGGCAGAATTGTTTCAACGTAACAAATCAACCATCTCCAGGCACATTAAGAATGTGTTTGAGGAGGGAGAACTACAGCAGGAGGCAACTGTTGCATTTTTTGCAACAGTTCAAACAGAAGGTAAAAGAAAGGTAGAGCGCGACATCGCATATTATAACCTTGATATGATCATCAGCGTGGGCTATCGCGTACATTCCTATCGTGGCGTTCAGTTCCGTCAGTGGGCAACGGCTGTTTTAAAAGAATATATCAAAAAAGATATTCTATCGCAAAGTACTCGAGATATATGCACTCAGCATCGACTACGACCCTCGTGTAGAGATGACCAAGCAGTTCTTTGCCACAGTCCAAAACAAGATGCATTATGCGGTTCATGGGCATACCGCAGCAGAGATAATATATAATCGTGCAAATGCCGCCAAGGACTTCATGGGACTGACCACCTGGACGGGAATGATGCAAAGAACAAAGAATGAATTGACACCAGTTGAAATCCATTTCCTGGAACAGTTTGAACGAGAACAGAAGAAATTGGGAGATAAGAAATGAAGACTTATATTTTGTTTTGGAACCCTGCAATTTCCAGCTATAAGTTAGAAGACTTTCAGAGAGAGATTGATGACTACGAAAATGCAGACATGAACTGGGGTGTATGGGAGTATGAGAAAGCATGTGCTGGTGATCGCTTCTTCATGGTACGTTGCGGTAGTGGTAAAACAGGAATCTGTATGAGTGGTTACTTTTCGTCAGATCCATATCGTGACGAAGATTGGTCTGGTAGAGGGCGTGTTACTTATTATATGGATCTGGAACCTGATTTTATGATTAATCCGGATTATCTGCCTATTTTGTCGACATTAGATTTGGTTCGTGAAGTTCCTGGATTCGATTGGAATGGAGGCCACTCAGGACGATTGTTAGATGCTAAGCTTGCAGAAAAGCTCGAAATAGTATGGGAGAAATTTACTGAAGATCATGCTGATATGTTTACCATGCGAGCGATACATCTGGATGTTGATCCTGATAGTTACTCGTCTAAGAAATCTGATGAACAGATTGTTCGTCTCTATTTAACAAAAGAAGGTAAAATAGGGGCAGATGACTTTGATATTGATTTTGAGATACAGGGAGATGATCTGGATGACGTGAAGAAGCAAGCAATTGATGCAGTTTATAATGAGTTAGGCAAGAAAACAAAAATCAAATTTGAGTACTATGATGTAGAAGAAAAGGATTATCCAATGTATGAGAAAGCCCTTAAACTTGTGCTTGCCAACAAAAAAAATGGAATGGTATTTGATGACTCATATTTGGATTTTGAAGATAAAATTGTTTATTTGTTACATAAGGTAGCTGTTAATTCCCGGGAATTGCAGAAACAAGATTTCTCTGATGAAATAATTGAAGCTGTAAGAATTTTAGAAAGAAGACCCTCAGAAGTATTTATGGACTATGTAAAAAGAGTAGCAAGAAATGAAAATGTTATATGGATTTTAAGGGGGGAAATATATGAGGCTCTCTGCATAACTAAAAGGGAAAGCTTAGATGAAGATGACCTCAAGTCTTTGAATGAAAACCTTGCAGCACTACATTATCTGAAATCATTGGGAAAAGAATAGTGCTCACAAAGTTACTATGCCTGTTGTGATACGTGTGAAAAGACAGGTAAAGGCTAACTTTCTGAGCCTCTGAGGCTTGACATTCATTAACATAAAAATCTTCCTGCAGAATGATTGTTTCTGCAGGATTATTTATACCTTTGCATCCGTTTGGCTAAAAGCCTGGGATATCATGTCGACACTACGATTGCACATAGTAGGATTCCCTTACCGAAAGGACATCGAGGGGCACGTCAGCGAGTTTCTCGCCGACGCTCCCGGGCATGCTATGACGCTTCGGCCTCACAGCGGAAACGATCACGACAAGAACGCCATCCGGGCCTTCGACTGGCAGGGGCGTTTCGTAGGCTTTGTGTCCCATAAGGATCTGCCGAAGGCTTGGGGCGCACTGCGAAGCAGCGGAAGTGAATCGCTTCGTGGCGTGATCGTCTCGACCAACATAGAGCATCCGTGTGCGGTGTTTGAGTGCGTGGTGGCCGAATATGACGGTCCTGCCGAAAATCTCTATCCCCAGAACCATTTCCTCAACTGGCAATATAGTGGCCCCATTTTGAATCTGCCCGACGAACTGGACAACCTGGACTATATGATGGGTGAGATACGCGACCGACTGGCAGAACGGGATGAGTGGTCTGACGACGACCTGCAAGATTTCCTGATGCTAACAGAGCGCTTTGCCAGGTACTCCAAATACGACATATCGGGCGAGATGAATGACTATCGCCGGAGTCTTATCATCAAACTGCGCGACACCGACCTCGAAGAGCTGGAGGCGGTGACAGAGGAGCTGGAGATGGCTTACGGACGGTCGGGACGAGAGGCGATGGGCGGTGAAGTGCTTGATTTCTGGATGCGTCAGATGCAGTCGACAGAGACAAAGCGCCAGATGATGGTTCACCGCAGGGAATACGATGTGGTTGCGATAGAGCGCGAACTGGAATTGTTTCCCGAGTCGATGTACTACGTATGGAAGGAGAATCGTGAGCTGTTCGTGTCGAAAGTGCTCTATATGCACATCCCGCGCAAGGCACTGTGGCGTTTTGTGTCGGGCATCGCTTTTGTAGAAATGGCTCAACCATGCGCGAAGTGCGTTGATATGTCTGCCGTATCGAAAGTGGTAGATACCGTTCTGCCTTTGGATGTGAATGCGATGAAGGAAGCGGAATTGATGCTGAGCAGGGTCAACGATCGGAATGGGCATGTCTTTGACGCCGAGCTGGAGCGTCTGCGAAATGCAAGGGATGCCAAGGTGGCACAAAAAGCGGAGCCTCGCAGGGTTGGCCAAGTGATAGGCCTGCAGAACAACTTGGGTGACGTCACTGGTCTGGAGTCACTCTTGCAATCAAAAGAAATCATGAAGTTATTAGAATAGCTATGGCGGAAGGAGAGAATTTGGATCAGGTGTTTGACGCAATGGGCAAGAGCGGAGCGCGTTTCGTCATAGGTCAGGTAATCGGTTCGCAAACCAATTATTTCGGAGGAAAGCATGCTGAGGAACCGAGTGAAGCCGATGCTGTGAAGCCGGGAAACGACAATGGAGCAAGCCTGCATACAGATGTGTGTGATGAGGAACTCTTCAAGTTCATCCACCCGGCCATAACAGGCGAAGAGGAACGGATGATCCACGAACAGATCAAGAAACTTGTGACCCGCCAAGGAATACAGGAAATATGTCTGTATCTTTCGAAACTGGAATCTGAGGAAAAGATCTTTCTGCCGCAGAGTGCCGACGCGGCTTATACGGAGTTGGTACGTATGGGGATGCCCGACGGCGAGGGATTCAGCAAAAAGACATTTATGAAATACTATAGGAAATAGGCTGCGCGCGAGAGCCTTACAGCCTTATGTCAAGCATCAGAATCAACGCGTTCTGATGCTTTTTTTGTGTCTTGACGGAGAGAAAAACGGAGCATATCAGGGAAAAACAGAGAATTCCAGAGAAAGTCGGAGAATGTCAGAGACGGCCATTTTAAAAGCCATCTGCCTATAAAACTTTGTGTCTAACTTTGCATCGTCAACGAACGGAAACAGCGGTTGACAGCGTTCATTGAGACTGCGTCTCGAAAAACGGCATCGCCTCAGCAAAGCCTGAAAACGAGTTTTCACTTTGCATTCGGCTCGCGCGTTCTTTGACATATTGGTACAGAAGGTTGGAAAAACGATACGGCAGTTTTTTTACGCGAACATTATTTATTAATTACAATAGAAGAAAGGATTAAAAAAAATGACAGAAATTCAGAATTTACAAGCGATGGGTGCGCAGCGCATGACATCGCTGGAGATTGCCGAGATTACCGGCAAGCAGCACAAGAACCTGATGCGTGACATCAGAAACATGGAAGCTGCATGGGAAAAAACCACTGGGCTCAAATTTGAGCTCAGTAGTTACCAAGACTCTACGGGGCGTACATTGCCCTGTTACTCTCTCAACAAAACAGAATGTCTCTACATCGCCACGAAGTTCAACGACGAGGCTCGTGCCAAGTTGGTGATCCGATGGCAGCAGCTGGAACAGCAACGGCTGAAGCATCAGGGCATCCGGCATCTGCTGGTGACAGATCAGGACGTGATGCACGAAGCGGAGCGTATCGTGGGCCACGAGCTCACCTGCGACAACAAACACGCCGACGGTTGCATTACCACGACTGACATCGCCAAGGTGATCGGAATGGAGACAAAGGATCTGAACTCATTCCTGAAGGATCAGGGCGTTCAGAGATGGAAACGAGGTCAGTACAGGCTGACCGAGAATTACGAGGGGCGCGGACTGGCTCAGGACAGGCTCTTCGTCTACTACGGGAAGGACGGGAAAACGAAAAGGAGCACCTATCTCGTCTGGACTACAAAGGGTGCGGAGATGATCGAAGAAATGGTCAAACCCCAAAAAGACAAAAGAACAAATTAAAGACGCAAGAACATTAGGACATAAAGTTATGAAGAAAATTTCAGACATTGGCCTTAACAAGATTAAGGAATTTGAAGGATTGAGACTCAAGCCGTACTTTTGCCAGGGACATCGATTGACCATAGGGTACGGACACACGGGAGCGGACGTGAATCCGGGAGATACCATCACGGAGTACTGGGCGGAGCATCTTTTGAAAGCGGATCTCTTTGAGATCGAGAAACAGGTGGCGAAGCTCGGGGACTGGAACCAACCGCAGTTTGATGCATTGGTAAGTTTTGCTTACAATATGGGGTTCTACAAGCTGAAGACGAGTACGCTCTTGAAGACGATCCTGGAGGGTGGTAGTATGAGGGCCATCAAGAAGGAATTCAAGCGGTGGGTGTATGCTGGTGGGAAGGTACAGCCGGGACTGGTCAAGAGGCGCGAGTGGGAGGCCAGACGGTTCTTCGAGCCGGACGAGATGGAGCCGATGAAGGTCAGAGACTGGAGCGACTTCCATAAGACAGAATAACAGATTTTAGACAGAAGAATAGATATTTTTTAGACAGAAGAACATAAGAACATATTTAAAATTATGGAGAAATTAGTAAGAATTAAGAGCCAGGGGGCGCTGCAGCAGCGGAACTGGACAAAACAGAATGGTGAGACCGTAGTGATCTCGAGTGTTGAACTGACGATGACGGACGGAATTGATACGTTCGTAGGGGAGGTGACTGACCAGCAGGCGATTGCCATCAATCAGCAGCCTCTCGACCAGGACAGGATGTACGGCGTGAGGTGCAAGCTTGACGTGAGGGAGTGGAAGTCGCAGCAGAGCGGCGAGACGCAGCACGCGAACAGCATCAAGATAGTCACAATCGCCGGGGTGTAGTTTATGTCACACAGATTGCACAGATCGCATAGATTATTGCAGCAAAAATGCTGCGCTTGCGCAGAAAAAATCTGTGAAATCTGTGAGATCTGTGTGAGAAAAAAGAAAATTGCAGATGATTTATTATAAGTAATGGTTAAGAAAAACAAGATTAAGAAGAATGTGACGCTGGAAGGGCTGATGACGCTGGGACAGTTGGACGATGGCAGACACACGGCGGACTTCGCCTGCTGCGAGGATGTGCAGCTGGAGCAGGTCAAAGGGACGTTCAGGGTGCAGATCCAGAGGGACGGCAACGTCTACATGACGGAGAACAAGAAGCGCATCAGGAACAGTCCGATCTTCCGAGAAGACAACAGCTCCCTGTCGCACGGACGGAACAAGAGGTACTACTTCGTGTTCTCTCTTGAAGATGACCGCATCGACGAGTTGGCGGAAGAGCTGGTACGTCAGGCGATGATGATTGCGCAGAAAATCTCGATGGAGCTCAACGGCTGATGAGTGTACATGTAATCTACTTGAAGGATGGGGCGAAGATGATGCGCCCCGTCCTTAACCGTGAGGAGTACCTGAGGCTGAGGGACGGCGGCCAGCAGAAGACCAACCTGAGCCGCATCAGACAGGGCGAGGTGAAGCTGAAGGGCGACCTCGTGCAGATGAACTACTCGTGCCTGCCGAATGAGGACGGGTCGCTGAAGGGCTCGAAGACGGCCTCGATGTCGGTATGTATGGATATCGACTTCAAGCCGCCCGAAGGTCTCTCTGAGGATAAGCGTAAGGCTTGGCTCTCGGAGCAGATGGCGCGGGTGCCCGAGCTGGTGCTGAGCAAGAAGGACGAGCTGGTGCCGCTGATGCTGGAGCGATCGGCCACGAAGGGGTATCACTTAGCGTTTCGTCGGCGACAGGATCTGGATCAGGAGGGGAACCTCAAGTGGGCCAGTGATCTGTTGGGTATTAAGTATGATGCTCAGGCTAAGGACATTACGAGGGTGTACTTCACAACGACGGGCGACCCCGAGGAGCTGCTGTATCTCGATGACGAAATCTTCAGTTCTTCTCCCGCTGTTACAGCGTTACAGCGTTACAGTTCAAAAGCAACGGACAATCACGGACAAACACGGACTGAACAGTCCGCAGCAGAAGAAGTCCGAGAAAGTCCGAGTCAGTCCGATGCCAAATATCCCGATGCGTACAAGGGTATTCCGTATGCAGAAATCATTGCCAAGTACTGGGAGCTGCACAACGAGGGCAAGGAGCCCGTAGAGGGCGACCGCGACACGCTGACGTTCCAGCTGGCCAGCGACCTGAGGCACATCTGCGGACGTAATGCGGACTGGCTCGACCAGGTGATCCCCTGCTACGACAACTTCCCACAGGAGGAGAAGCGGAAGAAGATTGAGAGTGCGCTGACGCTGAAGATGGAGGGTATGCCCTATCGTCTGAAACAGGTGCTGCAGGCGCTGAAGACTCAATCGGGCGTGAAGGCCTGCGGCGGTACGCTCACTACCCCACCCCCGATGCCGAAACGGCTGCCTCCGCTCATCAAGCTGCTCACGAAGAACGTACCTTGGTTCTACAAGCCCGCTGTCGCCAGCGCGGTATTCCCAGCTTTGGGTGCCCATCTGCACGGCGCAAAGTTCCGCTATTGGGACAACGTGGAGCATGAGGCGACATTTATGAATGTGCTCATCGGTCGGCAGTCGATCGGTAAGGGTACGATCAAGAAGCCTATCGAGTACATTATGGAGGACATCCGTCTGCGCGACCTGCCCAACCGTGAGCGAGAAGCCGAATGGAAGCAGAAAAACCCGGGTGCGAAGCAGAAGAAAGATCCGCGACCGAAAGACATCTGCATCCAGATGCTCATTGACAACATGACCGATGCCGTCTTCAACCAGCGCGTCATCGATGCCCACAACAACGGCCAACGATTCATCTACACGATCGTCGACGAGATCGAGGCACTGAAGAAGGTGACGTCGCGGGGCACAAAGGATGAGGTGGGTCTGTTGATCCGTAAGGCTTTCGACAACGCGTTGGCAGGACAGGATCGCTATGGTGCCGACTCGGTGTCGGGTCTCGCCCCGTTAAGGTGGAACTTCAACGCTTCATCGACGCCGCCCAACGCCCGGAAGTTCCTGTGGAAGATGGTAAACGACGGTACCGTAAGCCGACTGGACATCGCAACGATCATCCTCGGAGACGACGATGACGACATCGCCCCCATCCTCGGCATCTACGACCACACGTTCGCTCAGGAGCTGAAGCCCTATATCGACCGTCTGGACGCAGCCAACGGACTGATAGAATGTCCGCAGGCGAAGAAACTGGCTCTCGACATGAAGCAGGAGAACCGCGATGCGGCCAAACTCTACGAGAGTGAAGCCTACAGGGTCTTCTCCTATCGTGCCAACGTGATCGCCTGGCTGAAGGGAATGGTGCTCTACGTGGCGCACGGGAATAAGTGGTCGAAGGAGATTGCAGATTTCGTGCGCTGGTCGGAGCAGTATAACCTCTGGTGCAAAATGCTCTACTTCGGTCAGCAGTTGGAGAAGGAACTGCGCGAGGAGGTGGAGATCCAGCGGCAGTCAGGGCCACAGAACCTGCTGGAGCTGTTGCCTGATGAGTTCACCCGCGACCAGTATTTCCAGATGCGTCAGAGTCAGGGGCGTACCGCAGACGGTGATTCCACCCTTCGGGTATGGACAAAGCGCGGGCACATCGTCTATGATGTGACGACCGGCCGCTATTGCAAGACCGAGGCGTATAAACAGAAGTACAGCAAGGCCATCATCTAAACACGCGAACAGGACTCGCAGTCATTGGCTGCGGGTCCTTTTTTGTGTCCAAACGAGCCCGACTCCACCGAGCCTAGTCTTTTTTCCACATTTTCTTGTTTGTTTCAGAAATAATATCTATCTTTGCCACAGAATTTATATAAAAGAAAGATGGAACAAACAAACATAGCTAATCAGATGTTTTATGTTAATGGAGAGCCAGATACTGTGGTTAAGGCTCGAAAGCTCATTCTGGAATCATTTGCCGATTTGGAGTTCTATGAAGATGGGCATATATATTTGCTTCATGGAAAACAATTGAATTCTGTTTCTGGCATTGGGCATCGTTTTATTGCAAGCCCATTCGACGAAGCTGTTCAAGCTATAAAATATGCCCAAAGACATGGAGAGACAGCAGACTACTGGATAAAAAAATGGCGCTGCAACTCTTTCAGAGCCACTACGTTGGGAACAAAGACACATGAGTTTGGAGAGAGTCTTGGCTATCTAAAAGCCGGACACCCTGAATTGATCAGAGATTCAATTCGCGCGCAGTATAATGAAACATACAATTATCTGGCTCCCATCCATCCCAAGGAAGAAGCAGTTGAATTGTTTATGAAGGAGCTCCCCTCGTCATACCATCTTGTGTTGAACGAGGCAAAAGTCTATAGTGGCAAGAATCCTGATAGCAGCAAGAACTTAAAGGAGCAAATTTGCGGAACCTTCGATATGCTCTATTGGTATGACGGAAACGGAGACGAAACAAAGGCAGGCTTTGTAATACTGGACTACAAGACAAATGGCAATCTCTATAGCGAGTATAACAGAAAATACAGAAGAATGCTTCTCTCTCCGTTTGACAATCTAGTCGAGGAGGACTACGGGCTTTACATCATACAACTTAATCTGTATGCCCTTATGCTAGAGGACATTGGACTTCCTGTTATTGCGAGAAAAATTGTTTGGCTGAAAGAAGACGGCACTTACGAAATCATCGATACACCAAGTATCTCTGATATTCTTAGAGGTTGTCTGTGATTTTTCGTACCTTTGCGAATAAATTAAATATGTTTTGTGATATGCGGAAGTTAAAACTATGATAATCCATCAACAAAAACAACCACGAATATGAGCAAGAAGATCATGATTATAATGATGCTGGTCATCGCAGTATTGAGGGCATCGGCACAGACAGAGAATACAAGAGGGTTTGATGACCTCTATCATTACATCGAGAACCTTGATGTGTTTGAATATGGTCAGGAGGAATCGCGTGCGTACTACATTCCGGGGCATCACATCCTGCTCAATGGCAAGTGGAAGTTCTTCTATGGCGATACGCCGCAGGAGATACCAGGCAACTTCTACGAGGAGAAGTTCTCCGACGCGAAGTGGGCGACTATCGATGTGCCGTCGAACTGGGAGATGAGAGGCTACGGCGACCCGCTGTTCCGCAACGTGGCTGCGCCGTTCCAGGCCAACCCGCCGATGACCCCGCGTGACTACAACCCCACGGGAGCCTATCGCACCACATTCACCGTTCCGTCTGACTGGAACGGCGAGGAGGTCTTCCTGCGCTTCGAGAAGGTGGCGTCGGCATCATTCCTGTGGATCAACGGTCAGGAGGTGGGTTACAACGAAGGAGCCCAGGAGCCTGCCGAGTACAATATCACACGGTATCTAAAGAAAGGTCGCAACACGCTGGCCATGAAGGTCATCAAATACAGCGACGGCTTTTATCTGGAGGGACAGGACTACTGGCGCCTGGCCGGCATCTTCGACGATGTATGGCTTTATGCTACGCCCAAGACTCGTCTGTTCGACTGGTACGTGACCACCGATCTGGATAAGGACTACCGCGATGCAGAACTGAACATCGAGGTGACCGTGAGAAGCTATGACGCGCAGCCCGTCACAACACCCCTCAAGGTGCAGGCCGTACTGACCGGTGCCGACGGACGGGAGACGGCGCGACTGGAGAGCCAAGCGGCGACTTTCTCTAAAGGCAGCAGCACGCTGACGCTGAACATGGGCAAGCACATCAGTAACCCCTTGAAATGGACGGCCGAGACGCCGAATCTGTATGAGCTCAAGATGTATCTCGTGGATGCCACAACGGGCAAGCGATTATCGGAAAGCACACCTGAGGACGCCCGTCAGGACGTGGGCTTCAAAGAGACCGAGATGCGTGACAATGTGTTCTACCTGAACGGCAAGCCCTTGAAGGTCAATGCTCAGTGCTCACACATGCAAGATCCCGACAACGGCCACGCTGTCACAGACAAACTCATCAAGAAGGATATGACCATCCTGAAACAGTTTGGCTTCAACGGTGTGCGCACCAGCCACTATCCTCCTGTGCCGCGCTATCTGGAATATGCCGCCCGCTACGGACTCTACATCATCGACGAGGCCGGCGTAGAGGCGCATGCCACCGAATGGGTTTCAGGCGACAAGCGCTTTATCCCGATGTACCGTGAGCGTGTGCGCCGCATGGTGCTGCGCGACCGCAACCAGCCTGCCGTACTCTTCTGGAGTGCCGGCAACGAGAGCGGCGAGGGTCCTAACATCGGCGAGGTGATAGCCGAAGGACGCAAATATGACCACACTCGCTGGTGGATGTACGGTGGCAATGCCTACAGCCATCCCGCAGAGGACATCATCGGTCCGCGCTATCCCACTGCTCTGGCCCTCGACCTTAGGGTAGGCCGTCACGGTGATGGCGACGTACGCCCCTCGTTCATGGATGAGTATATATCAGTGGCCGGCAACAGTGGCGGCATGTTCGACGAGATGTGGCGCGCCATTTATACCCATGAGCGCTGCATCGGCGGTGCCGTCTGGGACTTCGTGTCGCCGGGTCTTACCCAGCCCGCCCGCAGGCTTACGGACAAATCGGACCATCAGGTGATGACACATATCATGGGCAATGCCAAACTGGTGGCCGACAGTCGCAATCGCAAGAATCATGTGATTGACCTCAGCGGACATGACGAGTGGGTAGAAGTGTATCGTGACGACTGCTTGGAGATTACGGGCAGCAACATCACCATCAGTTTTGATGTCTGTCCGCGCCAGCTCATCAGTTCTTGTGGCTCGTTCGTCACCAAGGGTGAGTGGCAGTTCGGCGTCGAGCAGAAGGGCAAGGAACAGCTGATGTTCTATATCAATACCGACAAGGCTCCTGAGGGGGCACAGAACGAAGCCCGTCCTTTCGGCAGAAGACCTGCGGCCACGAACCACAAGTATGAACTCACGGCCCCGCTGCCCGGCGACTGGGAGAACAAGTGGCACCATGTAGAGGCCTGCTACGACGGCAAGCAGATGACGGTAAGCATCGACAACGCGCAGGTGGCCCAGATGGAGGCACAGGGCAACATCATCAACGCGCCTTTCCCCGTGAACATAGGCCGCAACGAGCAGACCCACGGACAGGATACCCACGTCTATATCTGCGATGCACTGATGGACAACGTTATCATTGCCGACGCCTCAGGCCAGTTGCTGAACCTCGACTTCGAGACGGAACAGCAGGAGGGAACCTATTTCAGTTATGGCATCGGCGCACGAACCTACGGCACGATATGGCCCGACAGGACTGTCCAGCCGGAAATCTATCAGATGAAGAAATCAGCACAGCCCATATCCTGCACATTGCTGAGTGCCGATAACGGTACGGTAGAGATATGGAACAGGAACCATTTCCTCAACACCTCGTATTACGACATGAAATGGGAGCTTTACGAGGACGGCGTCTGTCTGCAGCAGGGAACGCTCAGTCCTGATGTCGCACCGTTGGCCAAGAAAATCATCACCCTGCCTTACAGCCGCCCCGCTCTCAAACCTGGCTGCGAATATCGCCTGATGATAACCAGTAGCTTGAAGGCCGACGAAATCTGGGCGAAGAAGGGTCACGTTATGGCCTGGGATCAACTGGAACTTCCTTGGCGCCAGTTGGCAATACCTTCTGACAAGACCATCGGAAAGGCTGTGCTGAGCCAGACAAATGATGCCATCACGGTCAGCGGCGACGGATTCTCCTACACCTTTACCCCCGACGGCCAGCTCTTCAGCATTAAGCAATCTGGCAAGGAACTGCTCAAGTCGCCGCTCCAGATCAACGTGTGGCGCGCCCCGCTGGCACTCGAGGTCGACGGCTGGGATCAGTGGAACATCGCTTACAACAACCGCAAGGCTTGGAACGGCGCGCAGATAGCCAACGAGTTCTATAGCAACAATCTGAACGCCATCACCCGCATCCCCATCTCTTGTCAGGCCTTCGAAGCCGACGGACAGGTGTATGTCAATGTGCACTGCTTCTCGCAGTTCGGTGCCCCCGTCAACACGACGCTCGATGCCTATATCACTGGGCTTCGCTATTCTGGCTTCTCCGAGGTATATGAGTATCGCATCAACGGTGACGGCACCATCGCCCTCCACCATATTCTAGAGCCCGAGGGACAGATGCCCGCCCTCTTGCCACGCATCGGACTGACGATGACGCTCTGCGACGAGATGCAGCAGGTGAAGTGGTACGGTCGCGGCCCGGAGGAGAACTATCCCGACCGCAAGACTGGTTATGCCATCGGTGTCTATGAGAACCGTGTGGATGATATGTTCGAGCCCTATCTGATACCGCAGGACTGCGGTCTGCGCTGCGACAACCGCTGGCTCGACATGAGCAACGGCTCCGGTCAGGGACTGCGCTTCGCGATGGACGAGCCGTTCAACTTCAACGCCTACCACTATAGCACTGACAACCTGACGAAGGCCGTCTATACCTACCAGCTCCAGCAGCAGGACGGCATCACCCTGAACCTCGACTACAACACCACTGGCGTAGGCTGCACGGCCTGCTATGTCTTGCCCGGCTATCAGGTCAAGCCCACCCGCTACGAGCGACATTTGAGTATAAAACCAATATCAAAGTGACCGCAAGGAAAAAAAGTGAGAACATGATTGCTCGAAAAAACCCAAATAAATTTGGTTTTTTGCTCGCTTATTCGTACCTTTGCACCCTGAAAAAAGAAAATAGACACAAAGAAAGACCAAATGGACACAACAGCAATACTGCTTCTGCACTGCCCTGATCAGCAGGGTATCATCTCGGAAGTAACGAAGTTTATTACAGACAACAAAGGAAATATCGTCTACCTTGACCAGTATGTGGATAAGGTGGACGGTATGTTCTTCATGAGGATAGAATGGGAGCTCGAAGGGTTCTTGATTCCGCGCGACAAGCTCTACGACTACATCACGACGCTTTACGCCCAGCGCTACAAGATGAAGTTCTCGCTCTACTACAGCGACAAGCGCCCGAGGATGGCGATCTTCGTCTCGAAGATGAGCCACTGTCTCTACGACCTGCTGGCCCGCTGGAAGGCGGGAGAGTTCAACTGCGACATTCCCTGCATCGTGTCGAACCACGAGGACCTGCGCTATGTGGCCGACCAGTTCGGCATCCCCTACTACGTATGGAGCATCAAGAAGGATCACTCGAACAAGGAGGAGGTGGAGAAGGCTGAGATGGAACTGCTGAAGAAGGAGGACATCTCGTTTATCGTGCTGGCGCGCTACATGCAGATTATCTCGGACGAGATGATCGCCGAGTATCCGCACCACATCATCAACATCCACCACTCGTTCCTGCCGGCATTCATCGGCGCCAAGCCCTACCATCAGGCCTACGAACGCGGTGTGAAGATCATCGGTGCCACTTCGCATTACGTGACGGCCGAGCTCGACGCAGGACCGATCATCGAACAGGATGTGACGCGCATCACGCACAAAGATACGCCGGAGAGTCTGGTGCTGAAGGGTAAGGACCTGGAGAAGATCGTGCTCTCGCACGCCGTCTCGAAACACATCCAGCGCAAGATACTCACCTATAAGAACAAGACCATCATCTTCTCATGAACGTAGCAATCGTAAAATATAACGCGGGGAATGTGTACTCGGTGGTGAATGCACTGAGGCGGCTGGGTATCGAGCCGATGCTGACGGACGATGCCGAACAGCTGAGGACGGCCGACAAGGTGCTCTTCCCTGGTCAGGGCGAGGCCAGCGGGGCGATGGCGTACCTGAAGGCCCGCCGACTCGACGAGGTGATTCGCGACCTGAAGCAGCCCGTGCTGGGCATCTGCATCGGCCAGCAGCTGCTGTGCCGTCACTCCG
>JAEETC010000138.1 GCA_016286585.1 Prevotella sp.
GTGCTGGTGCTCGGACAGGTGGTGGACTGCATGAAGGAGCTGCTGACGCAGGGTCAGCCCGTGAAGCTCGACGGATTCGGTACGTTCAGTCCGAGCGTCGATGGTGCGAAGCTGGGCAAGGCGAACCTCGCCAACGCGGTGGCCGGTGGTCCCGATGCGATGATCAATGGCATCCACATCAACTTCGTACCAGAGAACACGAAGGGCGAGAAGCTGACCTCAAGGGCGCTGAAGGATGACTGCATCTTCACCTTCGGGTATCTCGTGGAGAGTGAGGTGCGCACCGTCAACGGCAAGCAGAAGCGCTTCCAGAAGAAGACGCCGCTGAGCTACGTCCTGGCGCCCGAGGCCGACCAGCAGGGCAACGGCTAAGGAGAGTTTTAAGTCTAAGGATTTAAGGATGATGGGTTTTAAATCCCAAAATCCTAAAATCCTTAGACAGAAAAAATCTTTAATTCGCAAATTCTATAATTCTTGATTATGAAGAAGCAACGGATGATCGAGCTGGCGGTGAAGGTTCTAGTAGCCGCACTCACGGCCTTCCTGACGGCGATTAGCACGACCTCATGCATGGGACACGGACCGTTCTAAAGGTGAAAAGGTGAAGAGGGAAAAGAGGACTGGCAGCACAGGCTGTCGGCCCTCTTAATTATAAAAATGTGCGGGAGTCATTCGAAAAGAGAGTGATTTAACTCTATTTTAAAGAGAATTGTGCGTTTTTAGAAAGAAATGTGCGTTAATTCGAAAAAAGTATGTAACTTTGCGGGCAGAATATAACAAATCCCTATAAATAACAAAAACAATGAAGAATATCAGTCTTGACATCACAAAGGCTGCCTGCTTCCTTGAGGCTGGCGCAGTAGAGGCTTTCGAGCCCAAAGTGAAGGCCGCCCAGCAGGCTCTGGAGGACGGCACATGTCCCGGTAACGACTTTCTCGGATGGTTACACCTGCCATCAAGTATCACGCCCGCTTTCATCGACGAGCTGCAGCAGTGTGCCAACGTGCTTCGCGAGAACTGCGAGGCTATCGTCGTGGCAGGCATCGGAGGCTCGTATCTCGGAGCGCGCGCAGTGATCGAGGCCCTGAGCAACTCGTTTGCCTGGCTCGTCGCCGACAAGAAGAACCCCACCATCCTCTTCGCAGGCAACAATATCGGCGAGGACTACCTGTTTGAGCTGACAGAGTATCTGAAGGACAAGAAGTTTGGTGTGATCAACATCTCGAAGAGCGGAACAACCACTGAGACCGCCCTCACGTTCCGTCTGCTGAAGAAGCAGTGCGAGGCCCAGCGCGGCAAGGAGGAGGCCAAGAAGGTGATCGTGGCCATCACTGATGCCAAGCGCGGAGCTGCACGCACCTGTGCCGACAAGGAGGGCTACACCTCATTTATCATCCCCGACAACGTGGGAGGACGCTTCTCCGTGCTCACACCAGTAGGTCTGCTGCCTATCGCCTGTGCAGGCTTCGACATCAAGGAGCTCGTGGCTGGTGCCCAGGACATGGAGAAGGCCTGCGGCAAGGACGTGCCCTTCGCAGAGAACCCCGCTGCCCAGTATGCTGCCGTGCGCAACGGTCTCTACCAGAGCGGCAAGAAGATCGAGATCATGGTGAACTTCCAGCCGAAGCTCCACTTCATGAGTGAGTGGTGGAAGCAGCTCTATGGCGAGAGCGAGGGTAAGGACAAGAAGGGTATCTTCCCCGCCAGCGTAGACTTCACCACCGACCTGCACTCCATGGGACAGTGGATCCAGGACGGCGAGCGCACCATCTTCGAGACGGTGATCAGCGTGGAGGAGCCTGAAAAGAAACTGCTCTTCCCTGAGGACGAGGAGAACCTTGACGGTCTGAACTTCCTCGCAGGCAAGCGTGTGGACGAGGTGAACAAGATGGCCGAGCTCGGCACCCGTCTGGCCCATGTCGACGGTGGCGTGCCCAATATCCGCATCACCATGCCGCGACTGAACGAGCGCTACCTCGGACAGCTCATCTACTTCTTCGAGATCGGTTGTGGCATCAGCGGTAACGTCCTGGGTGTGAATCCCTTCAACCAGCCTGGTGTGGAAGCCTACAAGAAGAACATGTTCGCACTGCTCGACAAACCTGGCTATGAGGCAGACTCGAAGGCCATCAAGGAGCGTCTGGCAAATGAATAATAATGTACAAGATCTCCGTTAAGAAGTATCTTGAAGAACACGACTTTGAGGCGTTATGCCCCAAGGCCGTGCTCTTTGACATGGACGGCGTGCTCTACGACTCCATGCCCAATCATGCCATCGCCTGGCAAGAGTCGATGGCAAGGTTCGGCATCCAGATGACTGCTGACGATGCCTATGCTACCGAGGGTGCCCGTGGAGTGGATACCATCCGTCAGATGGTGTTGCGACAGCAAAGACGGGAGATCACCGAGGAGGAAGCCCAGAAGATGTACGATGTGAAGACGCAGATATTCCACTCACTGCCTGAAGCGCCCGTCATGCCAGGCGTGCTGGAGCTGATGGAGAAGATCAAGAAGGCAGGGATGATGTGCTGCGTCGTGACAGGCAGTGGCCAGCGACCCCTCATCGAACGCATCCTGAAGGACTTCCAGGATTTCGTCAGCGAAGACCATATCACCACGGCCTACGACGTCACCTGCGGGAAACCCAGCCCAGAACCTTACCTGATGGGACTCCAGAAGGCGGGCGGACTAAACCCATGGGAGGCCTTTGTGGTGGAAAACGCACCGCTCGGCGTACGTTCAGGCTATGCCGCCAAGATCTTCACCGTTGCCGTGAACACGGGTCCCCTGCCCGATGAGGAACTGCTGGCAGCAGGTGCCAACCTTGTGTTCCCCAACATGCAGGATCTCTGCGACCACTGGTACTGTCAGATTATTCCTGATTTATAGTATCCTCATCGATACCGTTGGTATCCATCTGATCATCCCGCTTGATGGTGACGTCGCCGAAGTTGCTGACTGACACTACAAGGGGGATATATTCATCTGTCTGAGGATGGCACACACTGCCGGCGAAGAGCACGGAATTATCTTCTACACGGTCGAAGACAAGACCCTCAAGGATGCCTGTACGGCGATAGTCGTCGTCAAGCACTTCGTCGAATGAGGCTTTGGTAAAGGTCCGGCTGAAACAGGTGCTGCCGTCGCTTCGAAAGATATTCAGGGTGATGCGGTTGTCGACAAACAACTGTCCCGTCTCGTCCTTCACCATACGGAGACTGTCGTCAGGCATCCGGCGGATATCGGCCTGATAGTCCTTGCCAAGCCACTTAAAGTCCTTCGTCTGCTTGTATTCCTGCATCCGGATGGGCCCCTGATGCTGGGGTTCTTCCGTCTTACGGACGATGATATCCTCACTCTGTTTCTTCTGCTTACAGCCGCTCAGCAGTCCTGTCGCGAGGACAGCCGCCAGCATCAGTGTGATTCGGTTCATGATGAAATATGCATTTGATTTTGTGCAAAGGTACGAAAAAAATCAGGAATCCCATCAAGATTCCTGATAATTTTGCGATTTTTTGTCTTTTTGCCTACATTCTGGGCTGATGGGGACCATGTCCGCGATGCTTCTCCATGTCGGCTTTGTACTGTTTGTACTGTTCGGGGGTCATGATCTTCTGCAGTTCGGCATCGTAGGCTGCACGTACCTTCTCATGCTCCTCGCGTTCGGCCTTCATCTTGGCCTTCTGCTCCTCTGTCAGCTCCGGACGCTTCTGGCCGTCCTTCGGTGCCTGAGGGGTGGCACCAGTCTCTGCGTCAGGCTTCTGCTCGGGCTTCGGTCTCATGCCGGGGCGTCCACCATGATGAGGACCGCGAGGGCCACGGGGACCAGGTCCCATCTTATCGGCATACTCCATATTCAGTTTCAGTAACTTGTCAGCCTGGTCGGCATTGAGTGAGTACTGCTTCACGGTCTCGTCTGTGCGGTGTTTCACCATCTCCGTCTTGTCGAATTTCTTCTCTGGACGTGGACCCTTCTTCTGCTGCTCTTCCTGAGCGACGGCTGCCGAGCACATCAGGATGGCGGCGGCCAATGTCATTGCGATTCGTTTCATAAACATTTCTTTTTTATTGTTCTACATTTTGTTCGTTTTCTCTGAGTTGCAACTGTCTTTTTGACGCTTTCAAGGAAGAAAAGTTTAAGGTTTTGATAAAAAGACGGCCGAACTTTCAGCGAATTGCCATTTTTTTACTACCTTTGCCCATGTTTTCTAAACGAACAGGAATGAAAAATAACAGACGCATAGTTTTGACGGTGCTGGCCGTCGTCGTGATAGGTCTGCTGATGCTCTTCGATGGACAATTCGAGTTGAGCTCCGATGGGGCTGGGAATCACGAAGACACCTCAGTTGGTGTTGGAAGCCAAAAACCAGCCTCCAACATTTCCCTGGTGACGCAGGTGAGGAAATGTGCCAAGCTTTACACGGCAGAGTACCGTGTACACAAGATCGTGACTCACGACGACGTGCTGCGGTTGAAGGGATCGGTGTTGCAGCGACAGTTCAACATCAAGATTCCCCTTGGCGACCGCCGTATCGCCATTCCCATCGACGCGAAGCTGAAGGCATGGATCGACTTCAGTCAGTTCTCGGAGAAGAACATTGAGCGTCACGGCGACCGCATCACCATCATCCTGCCTGATCCTCAGGTGACGCTGACCAGTTCGAAGATCGACCAGAAGAACGTCAGACAGCACGTGGCACTGGCCCGTGCGAACTTCAGCGACGCAGAGCTGGCCAACTACCTGGAACAGGGACGAGCCGCCATCATCCAGAGCATCCCTGAGATGGGCATCATCGAGACAGCCCAGGCCAACGCGGCGAAGGTGCTCGTGCCCATGCTCACGGAGATGGGCTACGATGAGAGCCAGGTCACCGTGGCCTTCCGTAAACAGCAGTATAGTCTGGGAGATATTCAAACATTATTGAAAATTGACGATTGAAAATGACGCCCTATGAAAACCTTTAAAATTGCCATTGTACTGTTTTGTCTCTCACTGGTCATCGTTGCCTTTTTCTGGTTGCGAAGCTGCACGAAGGACGACTATGTGGAGATAGGTGCCGACGATAAGATAGACCCAACGCCGACACAGATACAGAGCATCAAGGCCATCGGCGAATGGGAGTTTCTGAGTGTCAACGTCGAGGAACTGGCCGACACCGTCAGGAAAGGCTTCTTCTCAGACGACGAACTGATGCGCATCTACTACGGCACATTACGGCTGGGTGTCAACATGCACAATGTAGAGCCGGGATGGTTCGTGGCGGAAGACGACTCCGTGAGTCTGACCCTGCCGACCATTGGCCTGCTCGACCGTGACTTCATCGACGAGGCCCGCACAAAGCCCTTCTTCGAAAGCGGATCGTGGAAACCTGAGGAGCGTGAGGCTCTGTACCAGAAAGCCCACCGAAATATGCTCCTTCATGGACTGACGAAAGAGAACCTGGCGGCAGCTGAGGAAAACGCCCGTGAACAGATTGGCAACATGATGAAAGCCATGGGCTACAAACGTATCGGTATCAGTTTCAAATAAAAAACAAAAAAATATGGAGTGGATCAATGATTTTCTGACTGAGTTGAGTAACCTGCTTTGGGGATGGCCGATGATCATCCTGCTGCTGGGTACACATATATTCTTGACTGTCCGTCTGCACTTTCCGCAACGGCACATCTTCAAAGCCATCCGTCTCTCGGTGAAACGAGATGCCAACGCCACGGGCGACGTGTCGCAGTTCGGTTCCCTGGCCACGGCCCTCGCCGCCACCATCGGTACGGGTAACATCATCGGTGTGGCAACTGCCATTGCCCTCGGAGGTCCTGGAGCCGTGCTGTGGTGCTGGCTCACGGGTGTCTTCGGCATCTCCACGAAATATGCCGAAGGGCTGCTGGCCATCAAGTACCGTGAGAAGACGTCTGACGGAAAGATGCTTGGCGGTCCGATGTACGCCTTGGAGAAAGGTCTGGGCTGGAAGACGATGGCCATCCTCTTCGCCCTTTTCACCGCCATCGCCTCTTTCGGCATCGGCAACACCGTACAGGCCAACGCCATCGCCACCGTTGCCAGCGAGTCGTATGGAATATCCCCATGGATCTCGGGTGCTTTCGTCTGTCTGCTCACGGGAACCGTCGTGATAGGCGGGGTCAAAAGCATTGCCCGTGTGTGTTCTGCCCTCGTGCCGTTGATGGCCATATTCTACGTGCTGGGCTGTATCTATATCCTCTTCGTCAACGCGGCCTACCTGTGGCCTGCCATACAGCTCATCTGTCGCGCTGCCTTCAGTCCTGAGGCCGCAGGCGGAGGTTTCGTGGGTTCAACGGTGATGATGGTCGCCCGCTTCGGTATCGCCCGAGGACTCTTTTCCAACGAGAGCGGTATGGGTTCGGCACCCATCGTGGCGGCAGCTGCCCAGACCAGGAATCCCGTGCGCCAGGCCCTCGTCTCCTCCAGTGGCACGTTTTGGGACACGGTGGTCATCTGTGCCCTCACAGGACTGGTCGTCGTGAGCAGCATCATCGCCTACCCTGATATCGACTTCACCAACGGTGCCACACTCACGAAGGACGCCTTCTCGAAGATTCCCGTCATCGGGCGTCCCCTGCTCACCTTCGGTCTGCTCACCTTCTCCTTCTCCACCATCCTCGGGTGGTGCTACTATGGCGAGCGTGCCATCGAATATCTTAAGGGCAAGCGTTGGGTCTTGGGTTACCGCATCCTCTATATCGCCGCCGTGTTCGTGGGCAGTGTGATGAATCTCGCACTGGTATGGAACCTTGCCGACTGTATGAATGCGCTGATGGCCATCCCCAACCTGTTGTCACTGCTCTTCCTCAACGGCATCATCGTCCACGAGACGCGCAAATATCTCTGGAGCAACTGCCTGGATAAGGAGATGGACTAGGGGTTTCTATAAATACTCAAGTACTTCTAGAACTCCGTCTTTCACACGGAAGCGCACATCGTGATTCAGATAGGGCATACCATAGACCCGCTCTGGATCGTCGTGAAAGGCAGGCCGCGGATCCTGTGCCAGCGTAGCACGGAGGGCTTCTAGGTGATCAGCAGGAATACGTGAGGCCACATGCTCAGGAATCACCACCTCCAGTGGCTCCCAGGCCGTCTGGTCTACGAAGCCACAGTTAGCCTCAGGATGGGCATCGGCATAAGCCACATAGGGTTTGATATCGTAGATGGGTGTGCCGTCCATCAGGTCTGCCCCTCGCACATAGATGACAGGTCCCAACTTCGGATCATCCTCCACCCTCTCGAGTCTCACGCAGGAGAGGCCCAGGGGATTCGGACGGAAGGGTGAACGCGTGGCAAAGACCCCCAGCCGCTTATTACCACCAAGTCTTGGTGGCCGCACCGTGAGATTTCTCACTCCACACGCCTCACTCCTCACGCCTCGCTTATTCGCAGAAAACTCCCATATCAGCCACAGATAATCGAAGTCCTCGATACCTCGCAAAGCCTCCATGTGACGGTAATCTGGTTCAAAGACGATACTGCCCGTCAGACTGCTGACGAGCCCGCTCTGCCGCGGTATGCCGAATTTCGACTTCAACGGAGAACGGAACCTGGCAATGGGCTTTATCTCCATCAGTTTGCAAAAATACAAAATATTTTCCTATTTATTGTTGGTTATTTGATTTTTTTTCGTATCTTTGCCCCAAAAAAAGAAGATACAATTCATCAACATAACCAGACTATGAGTATTAAGCATATCCTTTTGGCGCTGTCACTGCTCCTTGCAGTTACCTCGGCAAAGGCCGAGGATTATAAACAGTCGCCCGAATATCTGGCGTTGCGCGACTCCATGCACCACGCCTTCAACGACGGTGACAGTACCCGTTTCTTCCCGGCTCTGAAGGCGCTGCAGGATTATCTGCTCGAGCAAGGAGACCTTCATGCCTACTACACCCAGCGGTGTAACGAGATCATCTTCCAGATGAACCGTCGTAAGATCTTCGAAGCCTACATGCTGGGACGGAAGCTGTCGATGGAGCTGACTGACAAGGGGCTCGAAAGTGAGATGTACATGGCCTACAACATGCTGGGCCATATCAACCGCATCTGCGGCAATAACAAGGCGGCCAAGCGGAATTTCTACAGAGTTATCGACATGATGGAGAAGCAAGGCTATTACGAGAGCATGCCTCCCATCTATATGAACATTGTCAACGTTGAGATGGGCGACGACCCCGAAGAGGCGAAGATCCTACTCACCAAGGCAGAGGAGATCGCCAAGAAATACGCCCCAGAACGTGTGTTCGACATCGTAACCCGGCGCACCATCAGTTACTTTAATTCGGGCGATACACAAAAGTTTCTCGAAGGCTACAAGGAATATAAGAAAGGAGTGGCAGAAGGCAAGAGTTCCGTCCACGGCAGGACGATGGAGATCTATTACCTCGCCACCATCGGAGAGACCGACGAGGCTGTGCAATTGGCCAGAAAGGAACTCGGCGATGACAGTGACGACGTTGTCACGATGATCTACGAGAAGGCAGGCCGCTGGAA
>JAEETC010000139.1 GCA_016286585.1 Prevotella sp.
GGTCTGGGCTATCTGCTCATTAAGCAAGGATTGCAAGATATCATTCTCTGTGGCGGTGCTCAGGAGGTGAATAAGTATAGCATGTCATCTTTCGACGCACTGAACGCCTTCTCTGTACGCATGGACGAGCCTACGAAGGCTTCAAGACCTTTCGATCGCGACAGAGACGGACTCGTGCCCAGTGGTGGTGCTGCAGCATTGATACTCGAAGACTACGACCATGCCGTGGCTCGTGGGGCTGACATCCTGGCTGAGGTGTGTGGCTATGGCTTCTCAAGCAATGGCGGAGGCATCTCTGAGCCCAGCGACGAAGGCAGTTTCATCGCCATGTCGAGAGCCATGAAGGATGCTGGCGTGGAGCCTGGCGATATTGACTATGTGAATGCCCATGCCACTTCTACACACCAGGGCGACATGTACGAAGCGATGGCACTGGCCAGACTGTTCAAAGGCGAGCGTGCGCTGATCAGTAGTACCAAGTCGATGACGGGGCATGAGTGCTGGATGGCTGGAGCCAGCGAGGCTGTGTATTCGATCATCATGATGCAGAACAACTTCGTAGCACCGAATATCAATTTCGAGAATCCTGATGAGTATTCTGAGCCCCTGAACCTGACAGCAAAGACTGTAGATACAGAGGTAAACGTGGTATTGAGCAACTCGTTTGGCTTTGGAGGAACGAACTCTGCACTGGTGCTGAAAAAGGTGAAAAAGTGAAAAGGTGAAGAAGTGAGGTTACTTAAGGGTACAAAAGGCATCACCTTCGGGAGTGCATGGATGTTCAGGGCACTGATCCTGATGTTGAAGACCGTCAACATCAGGGTGTTCTATGCCTTTATGGCCATCTGCGTGATTCCCGTGACGATGGTGTTCAGTTCCGGAGCCCGTCTCACTTACCGCTATTACCATCAGCGCAGAGGGTATGGCTGGTGGAAATCCGTATGCGCCACCTACAAGAACCACTGTCTGTTCGGACAAACGGTGATTGATAAGTTCGCCATGTATGCTGGGCATAAGTTCCAGATAGCCTATGATGGTCTTGAGCTCTACCGCCAGTTGCTGGCTCGTCCCGATGCCTTCATACAGTTGAGCGCTCATATCGGCTGTAGTGAGATCCTGGGTTATTCGCTCCATGTGGATAAGCCCTGCAACGTATTAGTATATGGTGGTGAGAAAGCCTCGTTGATGAGCTATCGCAAGGCTTCGTTTGGCGATATGAACATCCGCATGATCCCTGTGGGCATGGAGACTACCCACAGCGATGAAATTGTGGAAGCATTGGATCGTGGAGAGATCCTCAGTGTGTTTGCCGACAGGTTGATGAATATCAACAAGGTGGTGGTCTCCTCCCTCTATGGCTGTAAGGTGAACTTGGCCAAGGGACCGTTCTCGTTGGCAACCACGAGAGGCATCGATGTGATCATGACCAGTACGATGAAGGAGAAGGACGGCTCATATACCGCCTACTTTACCCCCCTGCCTTACGATAAGGCACTACCGAAGAGCCAACAGCGTCAGCAACTGGCCGATGCCTATATGGCCGAGGTAGAACGACTGCTTGATAAATATCCTTACCAGTGGTTTAACTATTCAGACCTCTGGGTTTCATAGACATCTAAATCATTAATATATGCATCTATCACCAGCCTTGCAAAAGGCTTATACCGAAGAAAAACTCTCTGCACGTGATGCGCAGAGACTGGCAGAATTCATTGCATGGGGACCTGTGGTCTTTCAAGCTTCAAGACTCATGGTGAAGTTCGGCATCCTGGAGATGATCTTGGATTCCAAAGACGGCATGACGCGACAGGAAATCGTAGAGGCTACCAAACTCTCGGATTATGCCGTGAAGTGCTTGCTGGAGGCTTCGCTGTGTATCGGAACGTTGCTTGTTGACCCAGAGACAGAGAAGTTTACCATCTCCAAGACGGGTTGGTTCTTGCTGAACGACCCTGCCACCCGTGTAAATATCGATTTCAACCATGACGTGAATTACGAGGGTTGGTTCCATCTGGAGGAAGCCCTCAAGGAAGGACGCCCTGCAGGACTGAAGCATTTTGGCAATTGGCCTACCATCTACGAAGGTTTGTCGCAGTTGCCCCCTCAGGTGCAGAAGAGTTGGTTTGGCTTCGACCATTTCTACAGCGACTCGTCATTCCCCGAGGCTCTGAAGATCATCTTTGATGAGCATCATGTGAAGTCACTCTATGACGTGGGTGGAAACACCGGCAAGTGGGCTCTGCAATGCGTGGGATATGATTCCGACGTGCAGGTAACCATCCTTGATCTTCCCCAACAGATTGGCATGATGAAGGAGAACGTGAAGGATAAGAATGGTGCAGAGCGCATCAGTGGCTATGGCATTAACCTACTTGACGAGAAGGCCCTCTTCCCCAAACGGGAGGGTGGTCTCGATGCCATCTGGATGAGTCAGTTCCTCGATTGCTTCAGCATGGAGGAGATTGTGGGTATCCTGAAACGTGCCAAGGAGGCGATGACGCCAGATACGCGTATCTACATTATGGAAACGCTCTGGGATCGTCAGCGCTTTGAGCCTGCAGCCCTCTGCCTGACCATGACGAGCCTGTACTTCACAGCCCTCGCCAATGGCAACTCGAAGATGTATAACACTGAGGATATGGAATCCTGCATCCATGAGGCAGGACTGGAAATCGAGCAGATCCATGACCATCTGGGACAGGGACACTCGATTATAGTAGTGAAAAAGTGAAATAATGGCTGAGAAGAAGTGGGAAGGCACGACATACGGTAATGGGCTGATGCACCGTTGGCTCATCAGGCTGTTAAGCGTCATAGACACGAGGGTGATCTATGTGCTGGCCTATGTCTTTGCCGTTACGCCTACGCTGTTGAAACCAGGTTTCAGATATGCGTACCATTTCTTCCACGAACGATTGGGCCATTCCGTCCTCCAGTCGTTATGGATGGCCTACAGGAACCACTGTTTGTTTGCACAGGCAGTGATTGACAAGTTTGCCATGTATGCCGGTCGGCATTTCGACATCGATCTGGAGGGCTACGACCACTTCCTGAACCTGGCCAAACAACCAGACGGTTTCGTTCAGCTTAGTTCGCATGTGGGTAATTACGAGATAGCAGGCTATTCGCTGGTGGCAGAGAAGAAGCGTTTCAACGCCCTCGTCTTCTTCGGCGAGAAAGAAGAGGTGATGAACAATCGTCAGAAACTCTTTACCCATGCCAACATCAATATGATCCCCATCAAACCCGATATGAGCCACCTGTTTGAGATCAATTCTGCACTGGCCAATGGCGAGACGGTGAGCATTCCTGCTGACCGCATCTGGGGGTCACAGAAATACGTTGCTGTGAAATTCCTTGGCCGGGAGGCACATCTTCCCATCGGTCCCTTCCAGGTGGTGGCCATACGAGGTGTTGATGTCCTGACGGTCAATGTGATGAAGACCGGCACCCGTCGTTATAAGGTATACGTCACACCCCTGCCGTATGATAAGACCGCTCCACGCGCCAAGCAGATAGAGGAGATGGCGGGTAACTACATAAAGGAGTTGGAGCGTATCGTCAGTATGTATCCCACACAATGGTATAACTATTTTGACTTTTGGAATCAATAATTGAGTTTATAGTTTACAGTTTATAGTTTACAGTTATGACAAGAACAGAAATTGAAGAGAAAGTAAAGGCATTTTTGATTGACGACCTTGAGATTGAAGAAGAGAACATCTTCCCTGAAGCCAAACTGAAGGAAGATATGGGCATCGATAGTCTGGACTATGTAGACATCGTGGTCATCGTAGAGAAGAACTTCGGTTTTAAGATCAAACCAGAAGAGATGACCAAGGTGAAGACACTGTCGCAGTTCTATGACTACATCGAGTCAAAGGTCGGCTGATCAGATTATGGATTGGCAGAGAATCCCCATCACCGATCTGATTCCCCAGCGTCCGCCATTCGTGATGGTAGACCGTGTGCTGAGTTGCGACAACACTGATGCCGTGACGGAATTTGTGGTTCGTGAGGACAACATCTTCCTTGACGACATGAGATTGTCGCCTGCAGGCATCATCGAGAACATGGCACAGTCTTGTGCCGCCAGAATGGGTTGTATCAGTCGGTTGGGCAGTCAACCCGTGAAGATTGGTTTTATCGGTGACATTCGTGATTGCCACATTCTCAGGCAGCCAGCGTGCCATGAAACCCTGACGACGCATATCGAAGTGATCGAGGAGGTTTTCAATCTGACGTTGGCCAGCGTGGAAACAAGAGTCGCTGACGAGATTATCGCCTCTGCGAGAATGAAGATTGCCCTGACGGATGAGTAGGATGAACACGCTGCAATCGACTATCCAGTTTAAGATCAGGTTCAGTGAGGTTGATGCCATGAGAGTGGTATGGCATGGTGCGTATGCTAAATACTTCGAGGATGCCCGGGAATACTTCGGACAACAGTATGATCTGGGCTACGAACTGATTGAAAAGAATGGCTATTTCGCACCTGTCGTTGACCTCTCGTTCCAATATAAGCTACCACTGAGATACGGGATGCAGCCAGAGCTGACCATCACCTATCGTCCTACGGAAGCTGCCAAAATCGTGTTCGACTATGAGATCAGAGATCCGGAGAGTGACACGGTGATGACGACAGGACGTTCTGTACAGGTGTTCATGGATAAGGATTATCAGTTGGTATGGGAATCACCTGCTTTTTTCGAGGCATGGAAGAAAAGGTGGGGTATATAATATAATAAGGTATGGTCTATCGTATTGCTGACAATATCATCTCACCTTTAGGAGAGACTACTGAGCAGAATTATCAGGCTGTCAAAGACGGCCGTTCAGCCCTGCGTCACTACGATCATCAGTGGGACATTCCTGAGCCTTTTACTGCATCGCTGTTTACAGATGCCCAAAACGAGGCTCTGGCCGTAGAAGGACTGACGCGGTTTGAATCGCTGGCCTATACCTCAGCTAAGAAAGCCATCGAGGCATCGAATATCAATGTTTCAGACGCCAACGTGGTGTTTATCCTGAGCACCACCAAAGGAAACATCGAACTGATATTCAGCGATCGTGAAGATACAGCCATCTATCCTGGAACGGCTGCGAGGCATATTGCCGAACGCTTAGGTATCAAGACAAAACCCATCACCGTCTGCAATGCCTGCATCTCGGGGGTATCTGCCTTGGTACTGGCGCTTCGACTATTAGAGGCAGGGCATTATGACTATGCCGTCGTCTGTGGCGCTGATGTACAGAATAAGTTTACCGTCTCAGGTTTCCAGTCGCTAAAGGCCATTTCGGAGCACGAATGTAGGCCTTTCGATATCGAGCGCATGGGCCTGAATCTCGGAGAGGCTGCAGCGACACTGGTGCTATCGAGACAACCTGTAGACGCATGGGCAATTGAGCGTGGTGCTGTGAGGAATGATGCTTTCCATATCAGTTCTCCCTCGAAGAACGGCGATGGTGCCAGAATGGCACTGAATGCTATCATCAAGGATACGGATAAGGAGCGCCTGGCTTTTATCAATGCCCACGGAACGGCTACGATGTTTAACGACCAGATGGAGTCGGTGGCCATCACGGGAGCTGGTTTGGGAGAGACTCCTGTCAATGCGTATAAAGGCTATTTTGGTCATACACTTGGTGCTGCAGGTATCTTGGAGACGGTCTTGTCGATGGCAGCTGCTGATGACCACACGATACTCGCCACCAGAGGTTTCGAAGAGAGGGGCGTTTCCGGGAAAGTGCAGATTTCTGCGCAGAACAGCACTACAGACAAATCCTGTTTTGTCAAGATGATCTCTGGCTTCGGAGGCTGCAATGGCGCCATTCTGGTGTCAAGAAAGCCTGAACAGAAGGCAGAAGAAAAGACCTTCAGGAACTTTGAAACGAAACACCGGGTTCAGCTGTCACCATCGGCCATTATGGTAGATGGCCAAATAATAGAGGTGGGAGGTGAGCGCTCGGCTTTGCCGCTTGCTACCGAAGGGACGCAAGAAGTAGAGGTGAGAGGGAAATCGCTCCTGACAGCGATCTATAAGCGTTATGTGGACGACTACCCGAAATTCTATAAGATGGACCCCCTGTCACGTTTGGGGTTCGTGGCAACGGAACTGCTATTACAGGCAGAAGGCAAACGTCGGGATACGCCCTCTGACGATAGGGCTGTCATCTTGTTCAACCGTTCCTCATCCATTCAGGCTGATCAGAAATACTTGGATTCAATTATCGATCCAGAGGAATATTTCCCCAGTCCTTCGGTGTTTGTCTATACCCTGCCGAATATCGTGACAGGCGAGATTGCCATGCGGAATCATTATCATGGCGAGACTTCGTTCTATATCATCGAAGAGAAGAATGACAATCTGATTAAACAGACGCTTGGCGCCTCGTTTGCTGACATCAAGACGAAAAGTATGATAGGCGGATGGATTGACTATCAAGACGATAGTCATTTCGAAGCTGATATTTATATTGTTGAACTTACAAATCATTAATCATAACATGGAAGATTTAGTATTAGAATTAAAGAAAGAGATTATTGAGGCATTGAACCTGGAGGATGTGACCCCCGAGGATATTGATGCAGATGCCCCTTTGTTTGGTAGTGGCCTTGGCCTTGACTCTATTGACGCTCTGGAGCTGATTGTGCTTATCGAGAAGAAATACGGTATCAAGCTGAAGGATCCCAGCAAGAGCAAGGAAGTATTCATGTCGGTCAATATCATGGCCAGGTTCATTGCAGAAAACCGCACGAAGTAACCAGTCGGTAGCGATGGATTCCATCTATATTACTGGCGCAGGTGTTGTCTCGGCCATTGGTGTCGGGAAAGAGGCTACGCTGGCTTCTCTTCTGGCAGGAAAGTCGGGTGTTGGTAAGATGAAGTATCTGGCATCTTGTCATCATGATATTCCCGTAGGTGAAGTGCCACTCAGCAATGAGGAGATGGTGCAGCGGCTTGGCATCACTGATAGTCTGTTTCTTACCCGTTCAGCCCTCATGGGTAGGCTCGCATTACGTGAGGCTCTTGAGGAAGCAGGATTAGAGGGTGATGCCTTGAGAGACGTTCCTTTCATTTCGGCTACGACCGTTGGTGGTATGGATCGTCGTGAGACCTACTACGAACTGGAAAAGGAATGTAACCAAAACTATGCCGTCATCGCCACTCATCATTGTGGCAGTTGCACAGAAATGATTGCAGAGGCTTTTGGTCAGTTTGCATCTATTTCAACTGCATCTACAGCCTGTTCTTCGGCGACGAATGCCATCATCACTGGTGCGAATATGCTGCGTTGTGGTCTGGCTGAGATCGTCGTGGTGGGAGGAACGGAATGTCTCACCAAGTTTCATCTGAACGGTTTCAACGCCCTGATGATCCTTGATGCACAACCATGCCGGCCCTTCGATCGCGATAGGGCAGGACTGAACCTCGGTGAAGGAGCTGCCTACCTCGTCATGGAAACCGAGGCTTCTGTGAAGAAACGTGGTGCAAAACCTCTCTGCAAACTGAGTGGTTATGGCAATGCCTGCGATGCTTTCCATCAGACGGCTTCTTCGCCCGATGGTGAGGGAGCCTATCTGGCAATGCAGGAAGCTTTGCAGCTGGCAGGTATGAAACCAGAAGATATCCAGTATATCAATGCCCACGGAACGGGAACTCCCAATAACGATGAGAGTGAGAGTCGCGCCATCCAACGCGTGTTTGGCGACCATCTGCCACCTGTGTCTTCTACAAAGTCGTTCACAGGACATACCACCAGTGCTTCTGGCAGTATTGAAGCCGTATTCTGCATGTTGGCACTCCAGCATCAGTTCCTGCCTCAAAACATCAACTGGAAGAATCCCATGGAAGGAGGCATTATCCCGGTGACTGATCAGCAGCCACAGGGGGAGATCCGTCATATCCTGAGTAACGCCTTTGGATTCGGAGGCAATGACTCGTCGATTATTCTCTCTAAATGTGAAGCTTGATATGAAACAGGAGAGCATATACATACAAGCAGCAGAACAGATTTCTATCCAGACACCTCTCTCGGAGCAGTGGATAGAAGAACCTGTATGTTATGATGAGGCTTCTTGGGTCAAGGCACAGAATCCTTCCTTCCGTGATTATATGGCAGCCAACGAGGCTCGCCGTATGGGTAACATTATGAAGCGTGCGCTCGTCACCGCCCTGAAAGTATTGGGTGAGACGGGTATCAGTCACCCTGATGCCATCATGACAGGTACCAGTCTGGGGAGTCTGGATTATACAGAGCGTTTTCTCGACTCTATTGTGGAGAACAATGAGGAAACCGTCAGTCCGACGTATTTCATGCAGTCCACGCATAACACGGTTGGTTCTGCCCTCGCCATCTACACCAAGACACATGGTTACAACACCACTTATTCACATGGTGGGATCAGTTTCGACTTGACATTGCTGGATGCATGGATGCAGATGCAACTTGGGAAGATCTCAACGGCTCTTGTTGGGGG
>JAEETC010000140.1 GCA_016286585.1 Prevotella sp.
TGTCAAAGCAGTCCGCGGGAAGAAAGAAGTTTGACTATACCTCTTTCCCCCACCATGCGTTGGATATATATCTGCCGAAACTGGTAAGGGCTGGATTGCGCATTGCCATCTGTGATGCGCTCGTTGAACCGAAAAAGAACGAGAAAGAAGCCAAACCCATCTACGACCAAGTGGATGAACTGGTGACTGCCCTCAAAAAGAGTGATGACCGCATACAGGTGAACCCGCTGTTGCTGACGGATTATGACAGCAATGACGATGGCCTGCTCATCAACAACTCACGCAAGTCAGCTGTCGGGGAAGAAAAGGAAACAGCCATCGAGCGGGCCAACGACATCTATCGTGCAGCAATAGCCTATACTGGTGCGCCCCAGCGTTTGAACCGTCAGAACCAGACGGATATGACACCTACAGAAGCCCATCGGTATGACCGCTTAGTCCAGGAACTGGCGGCGGGAGTCATCATGGCCCGTCAGAATCTGCCTGCCCAACTGTCGAGTGACAGCCTGTCGATGATTCCCGACTGGCAGCAGCAGTTGCAGGAGAATCCGCAGATGATGGAGCACCTGGAGCATGACATGAACGATGCCATCCGGGTGTTGGGTAAGATCATGAAAGGTGAGGATATCGATTATGCGGCCATGCGTGGCGAAGAGCCACAGACAGTCGCCCAAGGTGCCGTTGCCGAGGAAGTGAGCCGTTCGGTATCTTTCGAGCAGGTATCTATGACCCGTGACGATCGTGACCGTTATGTGCTCTATGTGAAACCCGCTGATGAGAAAGCCTTCACCATCTATCCTGAGCGCGAGGATATAGACCGTTTCTTCCAGTCGTTCCGCACGCCGGAGTTTGACACGGTGCGCAGCGAGCTGGCGCAGAAATACTACCAGATGGTGGTTAACCATCCTGAGAGCAAGGCCGACGTGCTGATGCCCAAGGTTCCTGAAGGAGCAGACCTCTCGCGTATCTCGAAGGTGAATATCACCAAGGACAGATACCATGAGGGAGCGACGATTATGTTTGCCACCATCGATGGCGAACGTCAGAAACCCGTCGAACTCAGCAAGTCGCAGATTCAGCGGTTCTGGCTCTCTGAAGACCGTGAGGCGTTCAAGGTAGCACTTGCTGCCCAACTGTTTCAGAACAAACTCTGTGTAAACCAGTCACAGCAACAAAGCGAGCCGGTAGCAGAAGCGAAGGACGGAGCAAAGATTGCCGAGTCGGAGCCTGAGCCGAAGCGCACAATGCATCTTTAAAAGTGAATAGCAATGGGAAAGTTGAATCAAGAAAAGGTTGCGTTCTTTGAGCGCTATGCACCTCTGGCCATGGCACAGCAGCAGAAATATGGTATTCCTGCCTCAGTGACGCTGGCGCAGATGTATATCGAGTCGGCTGGAGGTAAGTCGAAACTGGCACAGTCAGGCAACAACTACTTCGGCATCAAGTGCAGCCAGCAGTGGCTCGCCGAGGGCAAGCCGTACAGTCTGCATCATGATGATAAGCCGAATGAGAAGTTCTGCAACTACGCCACCGTCGAGGAGAGCATCAACCATCACTCGCAGTTCCTGATGGGCAACCGCTATTCAGCGTGTCGCCGGTGTGCGGAGGATGACTATCGCGGATGGGCCAACGGCCTGCAGGCGGCTGGCTATGCCACCAATCGCAATTATGCCAACATGCTGATAGCAGACATCGAGACGTATGGTCTGAGCAAGTACGACCAACAGGCGAAAACCTTGCCACGAGTAGCAGAGCAACAGACGATGCCGTTAGCAACGACTCAGAGCTATTCCTTTCCTCTCGCAGGGGAGAAAATGATCATGTCCGATGGCTTCGGCCTTTCGCCTACCAGCTACAGGAGCCATGCACATAACGGCATTGACCTACGGGCGAAGTATGAGGATGTGCTGGCCACGGAGAACCAGGGCCGCGTGGTTATGGTCGGAAACGACAAGACCAGCGGCAACTATGTCGTGGTAGAATACGACCGTGCTGATGGAGCCAAATGGCGGGTGTCCTGTTGTCATCTGGACAGTGTGGCCGTGAAACAGGGTGATGTAGTGAATGCCGGGCAAATACTTGGCGTGTCTGGGAATACAGGCAACAGTACAGGCCCCCACCTGCATCTGACCGTGAAGCATCAGGCTGCAGGAACTACAGAGATGAAGACCGTTGATCCGCTGAACTATCTCGCAGAGATTGCCGTCCGTGGTAATCTGACTGCGACGGTACTGAAGAAAGGAACCAACACTGACCTGCTGGCCAGTCTGAAGAGTGGGGTAGATACATCTCCTACTCAGGCAGACAGGTTATTAGCCCAGACACAGCTGACTCCCCAACAGCAGCAGAATGCCCAGGCTGGCGCACAGCTCACGCAACAGACGGGCAGCAATGACCCGAATACGCTCTTGGCCTATCTGATGGGCCAGAACCAGGCGAATGAGAATGCCTACCAGCAAGGTGGTGACCTCTTTACCAGCCTGATATCCGGCCTGTTTACCTCTGCCATTGGCATGGCTGTCTTGCTTGACCATACAGGCAACGACGAAACAGCCAGTGAACAGGCGAAGACCGTTCAGCAGCAGGAACAGACGGAACAGCAAAAGGCTGCTACCCTGATCAGACGTCAGCGCGAGTCCATCGACCCCGTTGTGGCCCGTGAGACTGCCATGATGAACTTCGATGCGGAGTACCCGGAAGAGCAGAGGAATACAGGCCAGCGTCTGGCATAATAGAGAATACTAATAATACAAATAAAGTGAATTATGGAAAAAGAAAAAGCTATTGAAGAGATTTGTGAGCATACGAATGAGTTTCAGAATGCTCTACTTTCGGCACTGGACGTGTTGGAAGATGAAAGTGAAAAGTGTGTGTTTAGTGAAAAGAACAAGTTGAATCATGCCACCCTAATAAGGTTGCTGCACTTGCTAAACCATATTAGCATAGTGCAGGAAAAGGAGTTGGACAATTTACCTTTTTAGAATGTGTTTTTAAAAGTTTATAGTTATGATTAAGATTGAAGAATTGAAAGTCTGCGCAACCATCAATCGCGCAGCAAGTGTGAAGAAGGACAAGAAGGGCGCAAGCTATCTTTCTTGTGGTGTTGTACTGCCTATCACTGGCAAGAGCGGTGATACGAAAGAGCTCTTCATCAATGTGATGATGGCTCCAAGCAAGGGGAACGTGTCAGAACTGACCGTTGGCCGTCGTGTGAACCTCGCCGGTGAGATGAGCATCCAGAAGCATAGCGGTAAGACGTGCTGCTATCTGCGTCCTGAGAGTGTTGAACTGACCAACGATGGCACTGATGCTATCGAGGGCGTCCTCTCTTTCCGTGGCAAACTCGGTAAGAAGGACGTAGAGCTGAAGGAGGACAAGAATGGTAAGATCTTCCTTGTCTTTAGTGCCTTCTCCGTCGATAAGACCAGGGATGTGGCAGAGTTCTCTTGGGTCAATTTCCTCTATTTCGACCCGCAGGACGAGGATTTCTTGAAGCCCGGCACCTATATCGATGCGAAGGGTCCTGTGCAGTTCGGAGTCTATAACGATGCCATTACTCTCGACTGCAGAGTCACCGAAGTCAAGCCCTGGGTACTTGAGAAGAAGTGACCCACCTAAAAAGAGCCGTGCGACCTATCTCAGGCAGCACGGCTCAAAAGTCTCATGACAAAATATCTTGTTTACTAATATCCAATAATGCTGATTACAATTATACTTTCAGTTGGCTCAACTGAGCCTTGGCAGCATTCATCGACTGTGTGCGCTTCTGCTCGTCCAGTATCTCTTCGGTGTAGTCATCTTCAGAGATATAGTTGAGCGTGTTGTCGTCACCACATACCCAGCAGCCGAAGAGCCCGAAGTTATATCGTGGCAGACTATCTAACTTGGCATCCTCACGCCAAGCAATACTGTCGCCATCAGAAATACGGATGCCGGTGAGCTCGTTCAGGTCGATGCCTGCACTGATGTTCTGGTGGTGGATTTCCATCTCCACGATGCCACCATCCTCCAATAGGGCCTTGTCAGCGTCGGAAAGGAAAAGGGTACGTGTCAGGATGGATATGTTCTGGTTGATAATCTCCACTGGAACGGCCATCACCTGGTTGATCACCTCGTCGAACTGCACAAAGCATCGCCCTTCTTTTCTCAGGTCTGCCTTAACGACGCGTCCTGCTTTCAGCTGTTCCTGCTGGTCGATGCTGAACTCCTCCAGATCTTCGTCCACCCATTTAGGAATGAAGTACACATCTACTGAGCCGTCATCCAGACGGATGAGTGAGATACGGGCGTATGACAGAATTGTCTCGCCGTCGATGTTCTCAGTAACAATAGGTAACACGGGCGTGGTACGCGATGAAAGCAGACGGTGTATCACGTTCTGTGGAAGGTCCTCAATCATTTCCTGAGTGAGACCAAACTTCGCAAGGATTCCGTATGGAATTTCCTCTTGCTTGAAATGTTCTTTGTTTGCCATTTGTCTATTCAGTTTTTGTAAATGTGCTGCAAAGGTATGGCTTTGTGGTGAGACGGGCAGTCAGATGAAGTTTTAGTTCGTGAATTAACGTTTCATGAACGAATGACATCGTGAGTTGTTAATTCAGGGAACATAATTTATATTGGCATCGGGTTCCGATGAAAATGTGTTCCTTTGCACTCGTAATATTTTATTCATTTTATACAATTAAAATTATCCAATGAGAAGATTTTGTACACTCATTTTATGCGTTATCCTGCTCTGTCTGTCAGGCCAAGCGTGGGCGGCGGACAGAGATTTTTGGATTCAGCGATACCTGAGCGTATCATATCCGTTGAAGCATGTAAAGGTCAATTCGCCGTTTGGTACTCGCCGTGACCCTTTTACTGGAGCCAAGGCCTCACACAACGGTCTCGACCTGAAAGCTTATTATGAAGAGGTCTATGCCATGTTCGATGGCACGGTGAAGAAGGTTGGTGCTGACCCTCGCTCAGGCACCTATGTGGTGCTGCAGCATGGGGAATATACCATCAGCTACTGCCACCTGTCAAAGGTCAGGGTCAGTGAGGGCGACGAACTGATTGCCGGTGACGTGGTGGCCATCAGCGGGAATACGGGACGCTCCACTGGTAGTCATCTGCATATCACCTGCCGCTATAAGGGCGCACTGACCGACCCCTATACATTATTATTATATATAGGGGACGTGAGGGCTGAAGCCTGTACGGCATTGCTGGGCGAGGGTGTTACTGCCGACATCGACAGCATCAGCCAACACCAGCGGATGGATCGTAAGACGTTCCTCTCGCACTATGCCCCTGCCGCCATGGAACAACAGCGACAGTATGGCATCCCTGCCTCAGTGACATTGGCCCAGATGGCCTTTGAGAGTGATTGGGGCCGTTCAGACCTGGCTCGCAAGGGTAATAACTACTTTGGCATCAAGTGTAGTCCGCAGTGGTTGGCCGAGGGCAGGCCTTATAGTCTGCACAATGATGACAAGCCGGATGAGAAGTTCTGCAACTACGCCACTGTCGAGGAAAGCATCGACCATCATTCCCGACTGTTGATGTCCGACCGTTACAAACGCTGCCATAGCTATTCCTCTACCGACTATCACCATTGGCTTTTGGCCCTGAAGGCCGCAGGTTATGCCACTGCCAGGGATTATGTCCAGCTCTGCGAACAGATTATCCGTAAATACCAGCTCTTCCGTTATGACCGACTCGTACAACAGTGAGTCTTATGAGCTGAATCCTTGCTGACGGCGGTACTCGTCATAGAGCATTGCTTCGTATTCGCGCTTCCTGCGGTCTTCCTCTGCTCGTCTGCGACGTTCGCGCTCACGTTTCTTCTTGCGCTCACGATCCCGTTTGCGTTCTTCCTCTTCGCGGGCCTTCTTCTCAGCCTCCTTGCGTCGCTTCTCTTCACGGGTCTTACGCTCCAGTGCCTCGCGTTCCTTCATTTGCTTCTTGGCCAACTCCTTCTCACGCTTGCGGCGGGCTTTATCCTCTTTCACTTGGCGCTTATTCTCTTCTTTCCGCTCCTTATCAGCACGCTCGTCCTCCTTCTTCGGGGGCTTCTCTGACGGCTTGCGCAGCTTAGGCACCTTGTCCTTGGGCTGTTTGGTGCGGGGGACTTCCTTTCTTTTCTCCCTGGGCACTATCATCAACCCAATGAAGAGGATGGCCCATAGGATTATAAAGGCGGTAAAGGACAGTATTTTATCTATCATATATTTCTTCTTTATTAAAGATTAAATCCTTTGGTGCATCAATATCCGCCCTCGGTACATATCTTGTCATAGAGGGTTTTCGTATCTTCTCCGGCTCCCATCAGAGGCAGAATCACCTTTGCAGCCTGATAGAGCTGTAGCCACTGCTCAGGTGTTGTGTCAGCCCACCTTGCATCTTTGGCCCGATCTCTGTTGTAGGCGTAGATGGCTGCGGATAACGAGAAGTTCTTGGCCAGTGTTCTCTCCCATATCTTGGGCTTGAAGTAAGTCCAATAGTCGTTGTACCTGTTGACAGGATCTACCTGACAGGCATGGGTGTATCTCAAATATCCCTTTATCCATTTGATACGGCCGCTCTTATTCCGATGCTTCATTGCATCAGCAATCATCTCTGCCCCTTTCTGGTGTATCAGACTGAAGCAGACACAATAGGGCTGCAGGTCGGGAGGGGTATAGGTCATGTAGTAGATGGTGTCGCTGTCCTCGAACTTCCTGATAGTACAGGCGTATGATTCAAAGCCATGAGGCGTTCTCCTGATCCATTTGACCTTATAGCCTTTCTTGGAGAATAGGTTATCTGTGTTCTGGGCAGTCGATGGCATTGCCACCATCAGCATCAGTAAAATCATGAGTTTCTTCATCTTCATCATCGTTTAAATGGGTGCAAAATTAACTATAATCTCACTTGTGACGGCATTTTAACACTTTTATTTCCTAACGAATTGTGACGCTTACAACTTGCACATCGGTAATGGCTACATGGTCAATGTCAGACCCTTCCCACGTGATGGCCTTGACGGGTTTCAGTGTCTTGATGCCGTTCTCCTGGTCATATACGAACATGACTTCATAGGCAAGCGTGTCTGTTATCTCAAAGTAGATACACCATCCCTCGAAGTCAAGCGTGTCAGGCTCAATGATGTCGGTAGCCTCGTTCTTCTTTGATTTACTGAGGGCATCCAGCGAATCATTGATGACGGCTGTCTTTCTGATGTCCGTACCATCAGACTTGAATTTGCAAATAATCGTTTTCATATATCTTATTCCTTCTTGGTTATTACTAATGTTTCTCCGCTGTCGTTGTATAGCGTAAAGGCACTCTTGAAGAGTTTCTTGCATCGACGTGGTATGTTCGCCCATGTGTGATGCGCCTCATTCCATTGGATGCACAGGCCTCGGTCGCTATGACAGGAAATGCCTGGCACGTTGGTGTTGCCAGTAATGAGGAAAGGGCATGTTCCACAGATGCCCGGTTCCTCATAGAAGTCGAATCCATTGATGTTCACCATATCAGTTGTGTTTTCTGAGCCACAGTTTGAACTCTTTGGAGTAGGGGAGGGCATAGCGCATATCCCGCATTCCCATATTCTTGATTTCTGCCGGTATGCTCTTTGCCTTCCAACTGTCGGCAATCCACTGGTTATACTCTGCTGCCACTTCCTCGTCGAGGATGCGGGCCTCTGAGGACATCGCCCATATCTTTTGCTTGATGTTCTCGAATAACTGTTCCTTGGTCTCACCGAACACATGGCATGTGGTGCTGCCTATCCCTGCACTTGCATTGTTCAGATTCTCGTCTCTCCAGATAATAGGCTGGAATGTGATTTTTACGCACTTGTTCATTGTTGTATAGATTTGTTTGTTATGAATTGATTCCGTTTATACCTTGCCGTTCTCCCGATAGCTGTAATAGTTCTCCGTACATACGATTACATGGTCGGCGAAATAGATTCTCATCAGCTTGCAGGCGTTCTGGATGGCCCTTGTTATCTCGTCATCCATCCTGCTGGGGCAAGTGTTCTCCGAGGGGTGATTATGGCAGACGGTCAGGATGGTGGCGTTGTTGAGTACTGCATACTTCATAATCAGGCGAACATCCATTAAGGTCTCTGTGATGCTGCCCTGCGACAACTTGATATGCTTTATCAGTCGGTAGTTCTGGTTCATCAGGAGCAAGTGGGCTTCCTCGACTTTGAGGTCTTGGCAAAAGGGCTGCATGAACTGATGTACCCTACAGGCCGTTGACAGGTCAGGGTGTTCACCCATCTGTGCCATCTGCCTGCGCTTGCCTAACTCGATGGCTGCCATGATGCGGCAGGCGATACTTGTGCCGATACCCTCCGTCTCGCAAATCTCGTTGAACTCAGCCTTGCCCAGTTCATGGAGGTTGTTCTGAT
>JAEETC010000141.1 GCA_016286585.1 Prevotella sp.
GGTCGAACACCCTGTTCGGCATCACACTGGCCGACAGCGTGCATGAGTATTCTGTGAAGGGCAAACTGACGGACACGGGGTTCTTCCGTCTCTACCAGTTTCACTTCATCGAGGGTGCGCCCTTCACGCAGGACGACTTCGACAATGGGCGAAATAACGTGGTCATCACGGAAGATTTACGCGACCATCTCTTCGGGCACGGGCAGAAAGGCGTGGGGCAGACACTGACCCTCGACGACCACACCTACCGGGTCTGTGGCGTGGTGGAGACACCCAGCGTATTGACGGAGAAATGCGTAGCCGACATCTGGATGCCATGCACCATCGAGGACCCGCTGAGAGACCGGGGCGTTCATGGTATAGAAATGCCCATACGCCTCGCCTTCAGCGTGCCCGCCGACAAGCGCGATGCCTTCCTGCAAGAACTGAAAGACATAGAGGCACGCTACAACGCTCTGCATAAAGACGCCCCTGTTACCATAACCGACCGTCTGCAGTCGCACTACGAGCAAGTATGGCATGACATCGGCTACATCTTCAATGCCTTTGACGTAAGCCTCTTCTGGTACGTCGCCCCTGCCATCCTGCTTCTCCTCTTAGTGCCCGCCCTAAACCTCAGCGGTATGGTGGCCAGCCGCATGGAACGCCAACTGTCAGAAATGGCTATCCGCAAGGCTTTTGGAGCGAAGCGGAGGACGCTGCTCGGCGAGGTCATCATGGAAAATCTCGTACTAACCATCATCGGTGGCATCATCGGGCTGTGCCTCGCGTGGACGGCACTCTACGGCTGGCGCGACTGGGTCTTTTACGTCTTCTCCGAAAGTGACAACCTCTACGATACAGTGCCACTGCTGAAGGGCGAGATGTTCTTCGGCCCCGCCGTCTTCGCCATCGCCCTGCTCGTCTGCTGCGTGCTCAACGTCTTGGCGGCAACGCTCCCCGCATGGCTCAGCCTCCGTAAACCGATTGTTGAATCTATGATGATTAAGAAATGAAACAACTAAAAGAAATATTCGGACGCAAGACGTCCATCTGGCTTACCCTTGAACTTGTGCTTGTCACCTTCGCCTGCTGGTGGGCTTTCGACCCGGTCATCGTCACGTCCTACGTCACTAACCTGCCGTTAGGCTACGACCCCGACCGTCTGGTGCGCTTCGAGGTGGCGAGTACCCTCCCCCGACAGCAGTTATTCACCACCCAAATACCCATCGGACTCGAGGAGGAGAGTCTGTTGCATAAGGTACAGGAGATGGACGGTGTGGAGATGGCCTATTGCGCCTTCAACAACCCCATTGGGTCTGGCATAACAAGCATGGCCTACCATCTTATCCGCGACAACGACACCCTTAGAGTCACAAATTACGGATTCGGACGGGACGACAAGATGTTCGAGGTCTTCGGCATCCAGTCGCTGACACCCGAGGTGCCCACTACCGAATTGACCCGCGACGCCGTGTTTGAGCAGACCGTCATCCTCACGCGCTCCACTGCTATGGCACTCTACGGCACCACCGACGTAGCAGGGCGCATGGTAAAGGCGCATTATTATGGCTATAACGCAGACAAGCTAGACTATGAGTGGATGGTTAAGGATCTGCCCATTCGCGCCGTGGTGGAGGATGTGCGGTATGGGGTTTACGACCGCGACTATACCATCTTGTTTGTTTGCCAAGGTGCACCAGGCATCAATGTTCCCATCATTGCCCGATTGCGCGAGGGTGTTGATGCCCAGCATTTCATGGAGGAGCACCAACATGAGATGCAGCACGACTTGGTGACGGAGCACTGCTATGTCAAAAAGATGCAGACAGTTCGCGAGGGGGCAAAAACATATACCAATCGTTACGGCACCAGCCGCATGACGCGCCGTAACCTGCTCATCGCCGCGTTCTTCGCCGTTAATCTTGCCTTCGGTGTGTTCGGCACGCTGCTAATGTACACTCGGCAGCGCCGCGAGGAGGCCGGCGTGCGTAGGGCGTTCGGCGCTACGAAATGGAGCGTCTTCTGGGGCTTCATCCGTGAGGCGTGGCTGTTAACTACGATTAGCGTCACCCTCGGCTGTATCGTCTATTTCCAGTTCGCCGCCGCCCGTGGACTCTTCAAAGGTTTCGAGAGCTTTAACCCCGCCGTCCGCTACTGGTTTGACGACTTCGGCACCCACTTCCTCGTGGTGTCAGTCATAGTCTACCTTATTATATTGTGCGCCGTGCTCGTCGCCACCGCCATCCCCGCGTGGCGCATCTGCAGGAGCGAAATTACCGAAGCAATAAAAGATGAATGATATGAGATATTTCAAACAGGCCCTCGCCCTGATGCGCGAGGAGAAACTCTATTCAGCAATGTACATCGCAGGTACGGCATTAGCCGTGGCCTTCGTGATGCTCATTGCCGAAGTGTATTACGTGAAGGTGGCCGACATTGCGCCGGAAGTACATCGCAGCACGACGTACAAACTGACACACTTTGCTTATCAGAAACAGACAGGCAACACGGTAGGCATTGATTACCAGATGTTCCGCGACCTGTTCCAGACCATGAAGACGCCGGAGTGCGTGATGGCTGTGGACGAGATATACGGCGTAAAAGGGTATGTGAAACTGCCCGATGGCCTACACGACCGCGAGGTGCGGCTCAAGAATACCGAACCGGGGTTCTTCCGCTTCTATCAGTTCCGCTTCATCGAGGGAGCACCTTTTACGCAGGATGATTTCGACAACGAGCGCCGTGTGGCAGTCATCACGAAGGAAATCAGCGATTTGCTCTTCGGCAAGGACGCGAAGGTCTTAGGGCAGACCGTCCGCTTCAACAACTTGGACTTCCGCATCTGCGGCGTGGTGGAAACACCCAGCGCACTGACCGAGGTGTGTCTGGCCGACATCTATCTGTATTTATCAGCAGACGGGATGATGAAAGAGTGGTTGTCGCTCAATGCCTGGAGAAGTGTGCCGCTTCATCTTTACTTCAGCGTACCTGCCGACCGGCTCGATGCCTTTATGCAAGAACTGAAGTCGGTTGAAGCCCGATACAATGCAACACATAAGGATGATCCTGCCGACGTATTGGCTCCTCTGGTGAGTTACTATTCGGAGGTGTGGAGTGAATTTAGCCATATGTTCTATGCCAGTGACAACGACAACCGTCTGTGGTTCATCACGCCCGCCGCCATCCTGTTGCTCCTGCTCTTTGTGCCTGCTCTGAATCTGAGCGGCATGGTGGCCAGCCGCATGGAGCGACGGCTACCGGAGATGGCCATCCGCAAGGCCTTCGGCGCGAAGCGGCGCACACTGCTCGGGCAGGTCATCATGGAGAACCTCATACTCACGCTCATTGGTGCTCTCGTTGGACTGTGCCTTGCATGGACGGCACTCTACGCCTGGCGCGACTGGGTCTTTTATGTATTCTCCGAAAACACGAAGACCTTCGGCCGAGTGCCCATCATCGAGGGCGAGATGCTTTTCGGCCCCGCCATCTTCCTTATTGCCTTGCTCTTCTGCAGCCTGCTCAACGTCATGGCGGCCACACTCCCTGCGTGGCTCAGCCTCAGGAAACCGATTGTAGAATCAATGATGATTAAGAAATAAATGAAACAACTGAAAGATATCTTCGGACGCAAGACGTCCATCTGGCTCGCCATCGAACTCGTACTTGTCACCTGCGCCTGCTGGTGGGCCTTCGATTCCGTGATAGTTACTTCCTATGTTACCCACCTGCCAATGGACTGCGACATTGACCACATCGTGAAGATGGAAATAGCCAGTTCGCTGACCGATAATCAGCGTGCTATGGCGGGTATAAGTTTCTACGACGGGCCGCGTCGCCTCATGCAAAAGGTGCAGGAGATGGACGAGGTAGAAGTGGCCTACCTTTCATACGACGACAACGTGATGGGATTCGGTGAGAGTTACCTCTTCGGCCTCTACTACCACGACGGCGACACGATACTGTGCCACTATATGGGCTTCGAGAAAGACTCCAAGATTTTCGAAGCCTATGGCATCCAGTCGCTGACCCCCGAGGTGCCTACCGCCGAACTGACCCACGACTGTGAGAATAACAATACCATCATCATCAGCCGCTCCGTGGCGATGGCATTCTTCGGAACGATCGACGTGGCAGGAAAAATCATCCATTCGGACGATATGGGGATTAACCCCGAAAACGGACAATGGGAGCCTACACGCCGCGACTGGCAAATCCGTGCCGTGGTGGAGGACTTCCGGCGTGAGGTTTATGACCGTGACTACGCCAACGTATTTGTCCTTAGCCCTGGGGCAAGGGCAAGAGCGAATATCATCGTCCGTCTACGTGATGACATCGATGCCCGCCACTTCGTGCAGGAACGGGAGCGCGACGTGCAGCACGACATCGTGACAGAGAACAACTATATCCGAAAGATGCAGACTGCCCGTGAAGCCAGCGAATTAGATCTCAATAGCAGTTGGATGGGCAAGCAGACACGCCGCAACCTGCTCATCGCCGCCTTTTTCGCCATCAACCTCGCCTTCGGTGTATTTGGCACGCTGCTGATGTACGCACGTCAGCGTCGCGAGGAAGCTGGCGTGCGTAGGGCATTCGGCGCCACGAAGTGGAGCGTATTCTGGGGATTCATCCGCGAGGCGTGTCTACTTACTTTCCTCAGCGTTGTCGCTGGCTGCGCCATCTACTTCCAGTATGCCACCGCCCGTGGTCTCTTCAACGATTTCATGAGCGGCAACCCCGCCGTCCACTTCTGGTTCGACGACTTCGGCACCCACTTCCTTGTGGTGTCCGTCATCGTTTACCTTATTATATTGTGCGCCGTGCTCATCGCCACCGCCATCCCAGCGTGGCGCATCTGCAGGAGCGAGATAACCGAAGCATTAAAAGATGAATAAACAAATTAACAATAAAAACAGAAGAACAATGGAAACAGTAATCAAACTGAATGGGATCAACAAGATCTACCGTACCGACGAAGTGGAGACACAGGCGTTGGAGAATGTGAACCTCGAAGTGCGCAAGGGCGAGTTCCTGAGCATCATGGGACCGAGCGGCTGCGGCAAGTCGACGCTGCTCAACATCATGGGCCTTTTAGACGAGCCGACGAGCGGAGAAATTGAGCTGTGTGGGACGAAGATAGACCCGAAACTGAGCGACAACCGGCTGGCCGAACTGCGCAACAAGACGCTGGGCTTCGTCTTCCAGTCGTTCCACCTCATCCCGACGCTCAACGTCCTCGACAACGTGCAACTGCCGCTCATCTACCGTGGCGTGCGCAGCGGCGAGCGCATCCGGCTGGCCAAGGAGGTCATCGAGCGCGTCGGCCTCTCCCACCGCATGAAGCACCGCCCCACGCAGCTCTCCGGCGGACAGTGCCAGCGCGTGGCCATCGCCCGAGCCATCATCGGCAACCCCGAAATCCTGCTGGCCGACGAGCCCACCGGCAACCTCGACTCGAAGATGGGTGCCGAAATCATGGAACTGCTCCACCGCCTGAACCGCGAGGACGGCCGCACCATCGTCATGGTCACCCACAACGAGCAGCAGGCCGCCCAGACCGACCGCATCATCAAGTTCCTCGACGGACGGCAGATTATGTGAAACAACGAATTACGCGAATTTCACGAATTTATTTTGACCACAGATTAAACGGATTACACGGATGATTAAGATCATACGACATGCCTTTGCGCTCATTCGCGAAGACAAGCTCTTCTCGGCCATCTACGTCGCTGGCACGGCAGTGGCCATTGCCTCGGCAATGGTGGTGGCCATCTTCCTGAACATCAAGTTGGCGGACATTCCGCCGGAGTCGAACCGAAGCCGCACGCTCTATCCCCTTTTCGGTTTCTTCACCAAGTCGCTGGCTGAAAATGGTCGCGAGTTCGACATGCGCTACTCTACTGCCGCCCTCGACTCGTGCTTCCGACGGCTGAAGTGCATTGAGGCCGCTACTGGCATCGATAATGCCTTCCTGATTGTTGGCGATGAGACGCAGCAGCATAAAACTGCCGCTTATGCCCTGCGCACCGACCCCAGTTTCTTCCACCTCTACGAACTGACGTTTCTCAGCGGACGTCCCTTCTCTGAGAAGGAGTTCCGCCAAGGCGAGCGCGTATGCGTCATCACCGACAAGGTGGCCGAGCAGATAGGCGATGCCACGCATGTGAGCATCGACGACAGCAGCGGCTCCCACTCATTCCGCGTCACAGGAGTAATCAAGGCGGTGAGTACGTTGATGGAGAATGTCGCAGCCGACATCTACATTCCCTATTCAGTCGAAGTCGGCGATTACTCGAATCCAGACCAATGTATCGACCAAATCAGTTACTCCGGCCAACTCAACGTGCGGCTACTGTTGCGCGAGGGCTACAGCCGCGAGGAGTTCCTCGACGAGGTAGAGCCGCTGCGAAGACAATACAACGCCGTGATGAACACGCAACTTGGCAAAGATTGGGGAGAGTGGCGGATTGACGCCGACACGCACTTCTTCAATAAGTTGAACTTTTTCAGCCACGCCGATGGTCAGAACCTCGCGATGAAAGCCAAGGAACTGATGCCACCTGCGCTGCTGATGTTGCTGTTCCTGCTGTTACCCGCCATCAACCTGAGTGGACTGATGTCGAACCGCATGGAGGCTCGCCGCGCCGAGATGGGCATCCGCAAGGCATTCGGCGGCAAGCGGCGCACACTGCTGAACGAGGTCATCCATGAGAATCTTGTGCTGACACTTCTCGGCGGCATCGTCGGCTGGTTGCTGTCGTGGCTTTTTATTACTGCCATCAGCGAAACCGAGCTAGTCCACAATATGTTCAATGGACTCAGTCGGGTAAGCAACGACATGAGCCTCGACTTCCGGATGTTCTTCACGCCGACACTCTTCCTTGTTGCCTTCCTCTGCTGCGCCGTGCTCAACCTGATGGCCGCCCTGCTGCCCGCATGGCACTCGCTCCGCAAACCGATTGTCGAATCCCTAAATCAGAAAAGATGAACCAAACCCTCAAGAACTTTTGGGCACATCGCCGCCAGAACGCTTGGATAGTGATAGAGATAGCCCTCGTAGCAGTGCTTAGCTTCTATTTGCTCGACTACTTCGTCGTCACCACTTATGATACTTACCTCTGCCGCCCCTCCGGTGACTTCGAGCGTGACCATCTACTGGTGGGAACGGTGGGTTTCTCCAACAACGCCAAGCCCATTGAGCATCCAGGCTCCATTCCCAATGGTTTCACCGAGGCCGACACCGCCCGCCTCTCTCTTGAAGAGCGCGAAGCCATGCATGCTCTCGCCAACCTCTCCGCCCTTCGCGACAAAGTCCGTGCCCTCCCCGAAGTCCAGTCCGCAGGTTTCCTCGACAGTTATGCAGGCTACTACCTCCGCAACTACTGCGCTGAAGCCGACACCACTCGTAGCTGTGGTGCCTATCAGGAGGCTTTCATCCTCGGAGAGCAGTTCTTCGAAACCATCGGCCTCACACCCGTCACTGGTAGCCCCTCTGCCGACATCCTCAGTAAAGAATGCCCAGAAGATGGTGCTGTCATCACCCGTTCTATGGCCCTCGCCCTCTTCGGCACCGACCAGGCCGTTGGCCGACGCATTGTAGAAAACGACTACAGCGATCCTGCCCTGGCCCAAGGCCGGAAGGTCGTAGCCCGCTATACCGTTGCAGGCGTCGTTGAAGACTTCCGCCTGCGTCCCAACGAACGCTACAGCTACATTATCCTCACCCGTCGCACTGCTCTGGCCAGCACCAATACAAAAATGCTCATCCGTCTGCGTCCCGAGGCCGACGCTACTGCTTTCGTCATCAAGATGGGCGAACAGGACGCGCAGCTCGCCCTCCTGACAGGCAATTATGGCCTTGGCTCTGTCAATACATATAACGACTACGAGCGCAATTTATGGTCACTGGACATCAGCATGCAGCTCTCCGTCATGGGAACCTTCATCGCCCTGTTGCTGCTGAACGTCATCCTCGGTACCCTCGGCACCTTCTGGCTTCAAATCCGCAAGCGCACGGAGGACATCGGCATCATGCGCAGTTTCGGGGCCAAGCGGCGCCACATCTTCTGGATGCTCTGGCGCGAAGCCGCCCTGCTGACGTTCATCGCCGCTGTCATCGGCCAGATCATCTGGCTACAGTTCGCCATGAACGTTGGCCTCGCTCACGGCTTCACTATGAGCGGCACTGGTCAGGAAACGGACTGGGTAAACACCTTCTGGCTGCACTTCCTCATTGTCTGCGCCATCCAGTACCTCCTGCTCCTCGCCATCGTCACCCTCGGCATGGTCGTGCCCACGTTCCGCGCCATGTACAAACGTCCCGTCGAAGCCTTACATCATGAATAGAGTTTTCGCGTTCTTC
>JAEETC010000142.1 GCA_016286585.1 Prevotella sp.
TTCAGTTCCTTGAAAGGACGCTCCACGGAAGATTCCACATCGCGGATGTAAAGCTGTACAGTTTCGGCACCAGCCCGACTGCCCGTATTGGTGACAGGCACGGTGAAGGTGATCTGCTCGTCTGCCGTCAGCGATGATTTGTCGGCCGTTACCTTGCCATATTGGAAGGTAGTATAGCTCAGACCGTGGCCGAAGGCGAAGAGCGGTTCACTTTTCACCTTATCACCTTTTGACTTTTTCACCTTTAATCGGTCAATCCAACGATAACCCACAAAAAGCCCTTCCTTGTACTCCTCGTCGATAATCTTGTGGCCTTCGCGCCACGTACCAGGATAGGCTTTCAGGGCATGGGCTCCGCATTGATCGAGTGAGGCATACCAAGTGAAGGGCAGTTTGCCCGAAGGGTTCACGTCGCCAAAGAGCACAGAGGCAATAGCCTCTCCAGCCTCAGAGCCGATGAACCAGGCCTGTACAACAGCGGGCACCTTGTCTATCCAGGGCAGGGCAGCACCATTGCCTGAGATGTTCACATAGACCAGCCTTGGATTCACCTTCAGGATGGCCTCGATGACCTCATTCTGGGCGTAGGGCAAATCGTATGAGAGTCGGTCGTGACCTTCGCAGTCCTGATGATTACTCTTGTTCAGGCCACCAATGAAGATCACTACATCAGCCTCACGGGCTTTCTCCACCGCCTCTGCGGTGAGCTCAGCCTGAGAGCGGGTCTCATAGAGCGAACGGCCTACGGTGACGCCGTTATAGCTCTGGATGGTATCACCGACATAGCCCCTCGCGTAGTCACATTGAACATTGAACATTGAACATTGAACATTGATGCCATCGAGAGGAAGGATTTCGCGCTGCACCTTGAGCGAGGAGGAGCCACCACCAACGGTCATCATCTTGATGGCGTTCTCGCCTACCACGAGGATGCGCTTTGTCTTCGTTACATCTATCGGCAATAACGGCGCAGCCATCTTTTCACCTTTTGACTTTTTCACCTTTTCATTCTTCAGCAGCACGATGCCTTCCTGGGCAATCTTCAGCGCAGCCTCGTAGTGACTGTCCGAACAGAGGAATCCAAAGGGTTTGTTCTTCTTCATCGTCGTACGGTAGAACAGACGGAGCAGCCGACGCACCTTCTCGTCGAGTTCCTTCGTCGAGTACTTGCCTGAGAGGATGCCCTGCTTATAAGCATCGGCGAGATAATAGCTGTCGTAAGCGTTGGTCTTGCCCATCATCAGACCGTCCGTCCATGTACCGAACTCCAGATCGAGGCCGTTCTTCACAGCCTCATCGGTATCGTGGCAGCCACCCCAGTCGGAGATAACCACCCCGTCGAAGCCCCAGTCCTGTTTCAGGATCTTGTTGAGCATAATATTATTGTGGCAATTGTGTTGGTCTTTGTAGAGATTGTAGGCACCCATGATCGACCACGCCTCAGCCTCCTGCACAGCAGCCTTGAAGGCGGGCAGATAGATCTCGTGGAGGGCACGGTCACTGACGATGACATTCACCTGATGACGGTATTCCTCGTCGTTGTTCAGGGCATAGTGCTTCACACAGGCAGCCACCCCCTTCGACTGCAGACCCTTCACGTAGGGCACCACCATGCGTGAGGCCAGCCAGGGGTCTTCACCCATATACTCAAAGTTCCGGCCACCTAACGGCGTACGGTAGATGTTCACGCCAGGACCGAGCATCACACTCTTGTTTCTGTAGAGCGCCTCCTCACCCAGGCTCTCGCCATAGAGACGGGCCATCGCAGGATTCCAAGTGGCAGCCAGACAGGTGAGCGCAGGGAACGCCACACACGAGTCGTTGGTCTGTCCTGCCTGTACCCACTCGTCCCAGAGCACGTCAGGACGCACACCGTGGGGACCGTCGTCAGTCCAGAGGTCAGGGAAGCCGAGACGTTTCACACCAGGACTTGAGAACTTCGACTGCGCATGAATCACGGCAATCTTCTCGTCGAGCGTCATCCTTGAGATGGCATCGTCGATACGCTGTTCAATGGGCTTTGACTCATCGAGATAGACTGGTGTCTGAGCCAACGTTGGCACAGCTGTCATCAGTGCCAGACAAATAGTGATCAGTTTTTTCATTGTCTTGTAATTATTCTATGATTTTGGATAAATATTCCTTTCTGAGGCCTTAGAGACGGACGGCCATTGAGATCGAACACTTTATCAGGACGCTCGTCTGCCTGATGTGGGTGGATGCCTGTGGTGAGCCGTTGTGCAAAGGCTTGTTGGAGATAGGGGATGTGGATGTTCACAAAGCCCTTCAGGTCGTTGATGTAACTGTCGTAATTGTTGTAGTAGGCACGTTTGGCCCACGAATACACCTCCTGGTTGATGCGCCACTTACGGAAGTTCTCCGTCTGGGTCTGCCAGATGGCTGAGCGCAGGCTGTCGATATGACTGAGGAGATATTGCTGCAAACCATTGTCCACGAGCTGTTGCAGGCGGTCGTTGCAGGCTTGGGCGAACCAGGGATCCTTCCACAGCCGCTGCACGATCTTCTCGAAGGGGCGGTCCCGGAGTCCCAGATAAGCCTCCATCTGCCGAAGCAGACTGCGCTCAGAACTGTTGTCGTAGCCGAGGTCGAGATCCCACAGCGGGCCGAAGTGCATCTTGTCGTCATCGCCGTCCTTATACATATAGATGCTATACAGCGCGTCGATGTTTCCCGTAATCTCCGCCCCCACATACCAGTTAATCAGGTCGTTCTCGTCAACGAAAGCCCGCCAGCCACGCTGCGGATCCATGAACTGGTCGGATGCCACAGCCTCCTCGAAACTTCGTAACCACTGTCCGACGGCAATGCGCTTGCCAAGGGTCAGCTGCTCGTCTTTGGGATTCTTGATGGTGTACATGATGCCGTAGCGGGTGGTGGTAATCAGGGGGTCCTCTTTCGAATTCTCGTTGACCACTTCGAGCAGCCAGCCGTTTTCCTCGCTGACTTCTATGCGCTTCTTGTGTACCTGCACCTGGTCGCTGATCTGGTAGGTGCCGCGATAGTCGCCATTGAGATAGACGTCAACAAACCGTGCTGCCGGACAGAACTTCATGCCCATGAAACGTCCGAGGTCGTAGGTCAGGGCGTTGCGGATCATCGTCTTATCACCGTGATTGGCCAGAAATGTCCAGCTTTTGGCATTGGCAAAGCCCTCGCCTAAGAAGCGCTCTTTGTTGGCGAACTTGACACGATAGGATTTCTTGTCGGCGTTCCACCAGCTGGAATTTCCGCGTCCACGGATCTGGGTATTCTCATAGCGCAGCATCGACTCGCCGTCCACGTAGATCAGCGTGCAGTTTATGTATTGCTCTTTGCTGGTGATGGACCGGCGGTTTTCAGTCTCAATGTAGACGGAGGGCACGTCAGTCCTTTGTGTATAGGACTGAGCGCGTCCCGTCGTCACTGCTGTTAACCAAACTATGTAGAATAAAAATCTTCTCACTTGAGTCCCATGGTCTGAATATAGTCCGTCTGGGGCTGGCATTTTCCGAAGCGGCAGTTCTCGGCAAACTGCTTCAGCAGTTCACGGAAGTGAGCCTGATCCGGACGTGCTTCGCGCCACTCATGATAGGTGTTGCGAGAGGTCTCAGAGTATTTCACCACGATGCTGTCCCACCCTTCAGGGCGCTGGATGCCCATCATACACGAGCCGTCGACCTTCTTATAAGGCCAGAACGTATAGCCGATGTTCACCTCTTTCAGCACGTTGACAAAGTCGCGCTGCCACTCATCAGTGTTATGGCCGAACTCTCCCATATACATCGGACGGTTGATGGAGTCGCGGAACTGGATGTAGTGTGTGATCGCCTCCTTCGTGGCAGGCCCGCCATAGCGATGACAGGTGTACATCAGTTTGTCGTCGTAGCCCGCATCGTCGAGCATCCAGAAGAAACTGTTCCAGTGGGCACCGCCTAAGAGGATGATATGGTTCTGATCCACCTCACGGATGGCAGCCACACAACGCTTGTAGAGCGGCTGCAGGAGTTGGTAGAGCGAGTCACGATTGGCGAAATAGTGGGCAATGGGCTCATTCATCAGTTCGTAGCCCAGGATGGTGGTCTCACTCTTATAACGGTCGGCTATCTCGCGCCAGATCTGACAGAACAACTGCTGCGAGGTCTCACTCTCAAAGAGCCAGGGATAGCCGTGCCCGTCGTCGATGTTGTCGCCAGTCTGACCACCGGGGCAGTCGTGCATATCGAGAATCAGGTAGAGCCCGTTGGCCTTGCACCAGCTCACCACAGAGTCGATGCGTGCATAGCCGTCCTTCTCGCCCGTCTGTCCCATATAGTCTTCGTCTGTGAAGAGTTTATAGTTGAACGGCAGACGGATGGTGTTGGCACCCTGCGAGGCGATGAAGTCGATATCGGCCTTCGTTACGTAGTTGTCCTTGAATTGCTGCCAGAATTCAGCCGTGATGTCTGGTCCTACAGCCTCCTTGAACAGCAGGTCGATCATCCAGGCGGAGTTCGTACGGCTGAAGCCGAACATATAACCCTCAGGATTGAGCCAGTTGCCGAGGTTCGTGCCCTGAATAAACAGTTTCTCACCGTTGGGCTGAATCAGGTCGTGGCCCTGAATGGTGACGAAGCCCGACTCGCCCTTCTGCCCGCCACCTGCAGAGCAGGCAGCGAGTAAAAGAACGATGAGATATAGGAAAGACTTCTTCATTTTTACTTTTTCTGGAACACACGGATGTAATCGACTTCCATCGTAATGGGCAGGGCACTCTCGTCAACACCGTTCATACCGCCCCAGTCGCCACCCCAAGCGAGGTTGAAGATGGGATAGAAGGCGTAATGGAAGGGCCACTGGTTGTGAGAAGAACCGATGACGGACTTCTTCACACTCAACTGCACCTTGCCATCCACGTAAGTGGTGATCTCATCGGCTGTCCATAACAGGGCATAGGTATGGAATTCACCCTCTGCTTTGGAGATGGTCATAGCGTGGGTCTTCTGCGTACCCTTCGTGTGGTTGTAGTCCTGCGTATGGATGCTGGACGACACCTCATTGGGTACACAACCTACTTCCTCCATGATATCAATCTCGCCACACATCGGCCAGGGGTTGGTGCTCCAGTCGTTGCCGACGGGCATCATCCAGAAGGCAGGCCATGTGCCTTTACCCTTCGGCAGTTTGATGGAGGCCTCGAAATAGCCGTACTGCCACCCCTGATTCACATGGGCATAGACACGACCAGAATAAATCTTACCATCCTCCTTGAAACAGTGGATCTGGAGTTTGCCGCCACCGATCTCCGTCACATAACGGCCCTTGGGCGTCGTGTGGTTCACGTAGTTCTGCAACTCGTTATTCACCCATCCGCTGTTCTGCACCTCGTGGGTCCAGTCGGCAGGATTCAACTCAGTACCCTCGTTGAATTCATCCTGCCACACCAGCTTATAACCCTCCGGGGCATCGTAGGCAGCCTGCTCGGCAGCAGCCTGGGTGACGGTGATGGTCTTACGGGCAACGCCCGACATCACCGTGACAGCACCAGAACGGGCCTCAGCCACAGGATTAGCAGGAACCGTGATGGTGATCGTACCCGTCTGGGCTGCCGTGTTCTGGGTCTTGATTGTGAAGAAATCTTCGCCCATGGCCACGCCCCACTCCTTGCCAGTCGTGGTCACGTTGACCGTATAGGTGCCACCTTCGGCAGGAGCATTGACGGTCTCTGGCGAAACCGTAATGCTGGCTGGTGCAGGCTGTGGGTCGTCCTCGCTCCCACCGCAGCCCCAAAGGGCCACGGCAAGAGAGAGCATAATAGTATTAAGCATGAATCGTCTCATTTATTTGGATTCCCTAAAAATAATCCTGCTAATCTTCACATTGGTACCACCAGGAGAGCCACCGAAATCGAAGAACAGTCGGATAGCCGAAGCATCAGTGCCTTCCTTCAGGGCGACGCCACTCCAAGTGAATGTCATCGGCTCACCACCGGCAACATCGTTGCGCTCCTCGATGAAGAAGTTCGTGTCGCCGGCATCCGTCAGCTTCATAGTCACCTGCGGACAATCGTTATCGGTCTCAATCACAAACTGGAAATCATACTTCTTAGAGGCGCTGGCCGTCAACTTGGTGTCGATATGGAACTGTCCCTGCCACTGGTTCTTGCCGAGGCCGTCAGGCAGTGTAATCTCATAGGTATCACCCTTGTGAGTAGCCTCCGTATAGTCAATGGCGTGCCAGTCGTCGCCAGCAGCGAAATAGTAGCCGAGCTCGAAAGCACTATTATCATCGATGGCCTTCCAGAAATTCTCGGCAGCATCATAGTCCATGGGACTGCCAGCGGCACCACCATCGACACTGCCATCAGCCTCAGCGAAGTAGATCTTGCTAATCTTCACGTTAGCACCGCCAGGGCAACCGCCAAAGTCGAAGAACAATCGGATGGCCTCAGCGTCAGTACCCTCTTTCAGGGTGACACCCTGGCGCTTCAAGATGAACGGTTCGCCACCAGGCACGTCGTTGCGCTCCTCAATGAAGAAGTTCGTATCGCCGGCATCGGTGAGCTTAAAGGTCACCTGAGACAGATCCTGATCAGATTCCATAATCATATAGAAGTTGTACTTCTTCTCCGCACTGGCAGTCAGCTTAGTATCGATATGGAACTGTCCCTGCCACTGGTTCTTGCCGAGATCGGCGGGCAGCGTGAGCTCCCAGACGTCACCCTTGTGAGTGGCCTCCGTGTAGTCGATGGCGTGCCAGTCGTCGCCAGCGGCGAAATAGTAACCCGTCACGTAGGCACCTGCGTCAACAGCTTTCCAGAGGTTGGAAGGAGCGTCATAGTTCCAATCGAACTTATCCTTGCCACCCTGTTCACCCCCCTGTTCGTCGGGCTGTCCTGCGCCGTCGTCATAGGCATGATCCTTCAGCACCATGTCTGTGATCTCAACGATGGTTCCGGCCTTACAGCCGCCGAAGTCGAACACGAGGTGGAGCGTTGCGATGTCTTTGCCTTCCATATTGCTCTTGACAAGCAGATACTCCGTATCGCCCTCCAGAGGAATGACCTCGTCGAAGTAGAAGTTTGTATCGTCAGTAGCATCCGTCAGTTTCACGGTGGCACTGTTCAGGTCCTGATTAGCCTTCAGCTTGATGGAGAAGTCGTAGTTCTTGCCAGCCTGAGTGGACACGCCACCGAGGTTCTGCAGCTGGAACTGAGCCTGCCAGCGCTGGTTCGACTCATAGGGCAGCGTGACCACAAACTTCTGGTTGCCCTCATTGGTATAGCTGATGTCCTCCGCATTGTAACCCTCCCAGCCGTCGCCGTGGGCATAGTAACGAGAAATAGTCCATGTAGCATTGCGCAGCATATTGCCGTCGCTGTCGAACTTATAGCCCTTGAAGGCCTTGGGAGCCGTGTCCTCCTTGCTGGTGAGCATGAAGCGCCAGGTGATGCCGTCGCCCTCGTAGAGCAGCACCATCTCCGAGTTAGTGAGCTTGGTGACCGTGAAGACGGGATTAGCAAACTGTGCATCGCTGGAGATATAGGGGAACTGAGTGTTGGCAGGGAGTTTTAGGATGACCTTTTCACCGTCGACGTCGAAGCTGTAGGTGGCCTCCTGAGCACTGACATTGGCCATGAAGTCCTGACCGTCATTGGTGTTAAACTGAGAGAAGATAGAACAACCCGTATTGACATACATCGTGCCGCCTTCACCCGGATCATAGGTATAACCACCATTGGCAGTGAAAGTAAGACGATCGTCGTACACACCCCAGTCGGCCTTGTCGCCAGGGGCTGCACTCCACCAGTTGCTACCATCGGTACCTGGCTCACCACAACCCATGTGTCCCTGCTCTGCGTAGTTGATACGCCAAGTACGTGAGATACGGTTGATGTACGGTGTGAGGTCTATCTGAGAGTTCTCAAACGTAAAGGTCTTCGTGATACTGCTCTGGCTGAAACCGTTGCGGTTGCCGAGGCGCAGTTCCACATCGTAGGTGCCAGCCTTGCTGTTGGCCCAGTTCATGGGGTTCAGCGTAGAATAAGTGTTACCGTTGACCTTCCAGATGGCGTAGGTCTGTGCCGGCATGTTGGCCACAGAGAAGGTGGCTTGGTTCACTGTCTGATCCACATTCATATTGATGTCTACATTCGAGACGGAGGGGATGCCACCCTGATCCGGACCATCGAATTTCTCTGGCGAGCAGGCCGTGAGAGCTGCTGTGATACCGCAGCATACGAGACCGGCATGTATGAATTTATATATCTTGGTCATCATAATTATCAATTTTCAATTATCAATTATCAATTATTTATAGCTTCCGTTCTGCTTGAGGGTACCCTGAGCAGCATC
>JAEETC010000143.1 GCA_016286585.1 Prevotella sp.
CGCGACCGTTTCATGTTCGTCAAGAGCGACTACAAGCTGCAGCGCATCAGTCTCGACGACATCCTCTACATCGAGGGTCTGAAAGACTATGTCCGCTTCTATCTGAAGAACGGCGACCGCATCATGTCGCTCATGTCGATGAAGAAGCTGGAGGAGTATCTGCCGCGTCCCGAGTTCCTGCGCACCCATCGCTCCTATATCGTCCACATGACTGAGACGCCCCTCGTCGACCGTTTCCGTATCGTCTTCGGCGAGACCTATATCCCCATCTCGGAGAACTATAAGGACGATGTGCAGAACTATTTCGACCAGCATACCCTCGTGTAAGATTGCAAACTGCGTTTTGCAAAGGTGAAAGGGTGAAAAGGTAAAAAGGTGAAAAATTGATAAAAAAGACGATCGATTAGAATCTTTTACCTTTTCACCCTCCAACTTTCTCACCATTTTTTCGTACCTTTGCGCACGGTTAGAAAATTGTTACTCATTAATAAAATAAACAATTATGGTAAACTACAAAGATTTAGGACTCGTGAATACCCGCGAGATGTTCAAGAGAGCTGTTGCCGGTGGCTATGCCATCCCCGCTTTCAACTTCAACACCATGGAGCAGATGCAGGCCATCGTGATGGCTGCTGTCGAGACCAAGTCACCCGTTATCATGCAGGTGTCTAAGGGTGCCCGTAACTATGCTAATGGCACGATCCTCCGCAACCTGGCCAAGGGTGCTGTGGAGTATGCCAAGGAGCTCGGCTGTGAGCATCCTGAGATTGTGCTGCACCTCGACCACGGTGATACCTTCGAGCTCTGCAAGGAGTGTATCGACAATGGTTTCTCTTCAGTGATGATCGACGGTTCACACCTCCCCTATGAGGAGAACATCGCCCTCGCCAAGAAGGTGGTCGACTATGCTCACCAGTTCGACGTGACTGTTGAGGCTGAGCTCGGCGTGCTCGCTGGTGTTGAGGATGAGGTCAGCGCTGCTGAGTCTCATTACACCAAGCCCGAGGAGGTCATCGACTTCTCTACCCGCACAGGCTGCGACTCACTGGCCATCTCTATCGGTACTTCTCACGGTGCCCACAAGTTCACTCCCGAGCAGTGCACACTCGTGAACGGCGTGCTCGTTCCGCCTCCCTTGGCATTCGACATCCTCCACGAGATCGAGAAGAAGCTCCCCGGCTTCCCCATCGTGCTCCACGGCTCTTCATCAGTGCCCATGGACGAGGTGAACACCATCAACCAGTACGGTGGTCATCTTGAGGCCGCCATCGGTATCCCCGAGGAGCAGCTGCGTGAGGCTTCTAAGAGTGCTGTCTGCAAGATCAACATCGACTCCGACTCTCGTCTGGCCATGACTGCTGCCATCCGCAAGCACCTCGCCGAGCATCCTGGAGACTTCGATCCTCGTCAGTATCTGAAGCCCGCTCGCGAGAACATGAAGAAGATGTACATCCACAAGATTGTGAATGTGCTCGGTTCCGACGGCAAGCTCGCTCAGTGCTAATCACGAGAAAGCAAATACATTCAAGGGGGTACCAAATCGGTACCCCCTTTTTGAATGATAACAGTCAGTCCAGTTGCTTTTCAAGTTTAACCATAACAAGCATAATAGAACAAACTGCGCCCCCGTGCCTAACCATGCCCCTTGAAAAATGCGACATTGACTTTTGCCTATAGGCAAACGATTGTTTGAGTATAGGCAAATGGTTATTTGAGTATAGGCGAACGGTAGTTTACAGGCACTAAACTCCCTTGCGCAAGGGAGTAAACTCCTTATTTGGGCTGCTCGGCGTCGAGGCGCTCAATGGCTCCGCTGAGGGGATTGAGCCAGAGGCGGGTGGTGAAGCGCTTGTTGAAGAGCGAGCCGCTGAGCAGCTCGACATTGCCGAACTGGCCTGCGGGGAACTCGCTGGTGATGATCGCCTGCTGGCCGTCGGAGATGGTGGCACGAAGACGGCCTGGTATGTTGACAAAGATGCCGTCGATGGGCTTCAGCTTCTTCCTGGGGTCGACGGGTGCCGGAGCGGGAACGGTGCTTAGGTCGTCAATATTAATATAATAAGGTACGCCCGCGAGGTCGTCGGCATCGACAAGCCCGAGTTTCTGGGAGAAGCGGAAGAGTATATCGCGCACGATGACCGAGTCAGGGACGATGAGGAAGGTGTGGCGGGTGGTGTCGCTCACAGTGGTGCCTGCGAAGAGGCTGGTGAGGGCACGGTCCTGCAGGTTGAGCTGGTTGAGCATGAGGCGCAGTTGCTCGCCGTCCTTGGGCATGTTGTCGGCCTGTCCGCGCACCAGCTGGTTGCGGCTGTCTCGGATCTCGTAGATATCCTGGGCGATGAGCTCGGCCATCTTCGAGGTGCTGCCAGCAGCGAGGGCGTCTTCGCTCATGAATTGGCGAGGGTTGAGTTTAGAAGTGAGAGGTGAGGAGTGAGAAGTGAGAGGATTGTTTTTCGGCTGAGTGTAATCTCTCACCTCTTGCTTCTCACCTCTCACTTCTGTATTAATCCCCACGAGTACGCCGTCGTCGGAGAGGCGGATGTTGGTGGCGGAGGTGCGGGGGTCGAACTTCACGGCATAGCGCTTGGTGGTGTCGGCCACAGCCACGGGCTCCTGACGGATGGCGGTGATGCGATAGCCGACGGAGGGGGTGGGGGAGACATCGCGCAGGCGCAGGTAGCGCTCGGCATACTGGCAGAGGTCGCCAGGGGTGTAGGTGGTTTTCTCAACCTCGACGGTGACGCGCACGGCGGTCTTAGGCAGGAAGTAGACGGCTCCCTCGGCAGTGACGCCAGGCTGATAGAAACTGCTCACGGTCTGCGCAGATGATGTCAGAGGTGAGAGGTAAGAGGTGAGAGGTGAGAGGACGAAAAATATGAGCAGTGCTCTTTTGCCTATCTTAGAAATCATCTATAAACTATAAACTCTAAATTATAAACTCTAAACCGTAAACTATTCCTTAACTCGCTTAAAGGCATAGGGCAGGTACTGGATGAGGTCGCTGGCGATGACGCTCTCCTGGCCGAGTTCACGGGCGGCGATGTCGCCAGCGAGGCCGTGGAGGTACATGCCGACGATGCAGGCGTCCTCACGCTGATAGCCTCGGGCGAGGAGGCCGGTGATGATGCCTGTGAGCACGTCGCCACTGCCTGCGGTAGCCATGCCTGCGTTGCCTGTGGTGTTGAACACGATATGTCCGTCGGGCAGGCACAGCGAGGTGTGGTGACCCTTGAGTAGTACATAGGCCTGCAGGCGCTCGGCGAGGTCGCGGGCTTTCATGAGGCGCTCGAAGCTGTCGCTACTAGGGCCTTCGAGACGGTCGAACTCCTTGGGGTGGGGCGTCATGATGATACCCTTGGGCAGTTGCTGGAGCCACGCCCGGTGGTTGGAGAGGATATTGATGGCATCGGCATCGCATACCAGTGGACACTGTGTGCGCCTCAATTGGGCGATGATGGCGATGGCGGTCTGCTCGCTGGTGCCAAGGCCGGGGCCTATGCCGACGGCGTTGAAGTCATCGGTATCGACGGCCTCGGAGAAGGTGGTCTCCTCACGGTCGAACTGCAGCACGGCCTCGGGCACGCTGATCTGCAAGATGATCTGATTGCGCTTCGGGGTGTGGGTGGTCACACGGCCAGCTCCCACGCGCAGACATGCCTTCGTGGCGAGGATGGCAGCCCCGCCCATGCCGTAGCTGCCGGCGATGATGAGGGCATTGCCCATCTTCCCCTTATGGGCGAAGGGATCGCGGGGCAGGAGCCGCTGGCGGATATCGTTCTCCTCGAGCAGCGTGTACTGGGCGTCGGTCTTCTCGATGCCTTCCTTGCTCAGGCGGATGTCGAGCACGCGGAGACGGCCGATGAACTGCTGGTTCTCGGAGAATAGGAACGACAGTTTCTGATGCTGGAGGGTGAGGGTCTCGTCGGCGCGGATGATGTTCGCGCGAACATTATATGTATTATCCTCGGTCATGAGTCCCGACGGCATGTCGATGCTGACGACCTTCGACGGCGAGGCGTTGATGTATTTCACTAATGAGGCGAAGCCGCCTGCCAGTGGCTTGTTCAGTCCGGAGCCGAAGAGTCCGTCGACGACGAGCGTGTTCTCGTCGAGCTGTGGGGGCTCGAACTCCTGTGTCACCTCGATGAGCGACTTCGACCGTTTCTCCAGCAGCCGCTTCTTGTTGGTTGAGCAGTCTTCGGAGAGATGGCCTGTGATGTTGAAAAGATAAGCCGTGACATCATAGTCGCGGTCGAGCAGCATGCGGGCAATCGCCAGTGCGTCGCCACCGTTATTGCCAGGGCCTGCGAAGACGATGACCCGCCTCAGGGTGCTCCAGTCTTCGACGATAGCCTGGGTGAGGGCCTTCGCTGCGCGTTCCATCAGGTCGATGGACTTGATGGGCTCGTTTTCAATCGTATATTTGTCCAGTTCGCGGATCTGGACGCTCGTGAAAATCTTCATAATGGTGCAAAGGTAGGAAAAAGATTTGGTGATTCCAAATCTTTTTCGTAATTTTGCCGAAAAATTAATGAATTTGTGTATGGAGACGATTCAAATCAAGGACAAACGTTTCAGGATTTCCATTCCGGAGGAAGAGATCAAAGCCCGCGTGAAGGCTGTGGCAGAGCAGATTAACAGGGATATGGCCGACAAAAATCCCCTGTTCCTCTGTGTGCTCAACGGCTCGTTTATCTTCGCAGCCGACCTGATGCGCGAGATCACCATCCCAAGCACCATTTCGTTTGTGAAGCTGGCCTCGTATGAGGGTACCATCTCGACGGGGAAGGTGCATGAAGTGATTGGATTGAACGAGAGCATCACGGGTCGCACCGTGGTGATTGTGGAGGATATCGTGGACACGGGGCGAACGATGCAACGGATGATGGAGCAGCTGGGCACGCGTAACCCTGCCTCGGTGCACATCTGCTCGCTCTTCGTGAAACCCTCGAAGTTGGAGGAGCCCCTCGACATTGACTATGTGGCTTTCTCGATCCCCGATGACTTTATCGTGGGCTACGGCCTCGACTACGACCAGCAGGGCAGGAACTTGAAGCATGTGTATACGATCGTGGATGATTGAACATTGAACATTGACCATTGAACATTAAACATTAAATAATCAGGATAATGAAGAATATTGTGATTTTCGGTGCTCCAGGCTCTGGCAAGGGCACACAGAGTGACAAGTTGATTGAGAAGTACGGCCTGGAGCATATCTCTACAGGCGACGTGCTTCGCAGTGAGATCAAGAAGGGAACGGAACTTGGCAAGACGGCCCAGGGGTATATCGACCAGGGACAGCTGATCCCCGACGACCTGATGGTGAGCATCCTCGCCTCAGTCTACGATGCCTTCGGCCGTGAGCACAAGGGCGTGATCTTCGACGGCTTCCCCCGTACCATCCCGCAGGCAGAGGCCCTGAAGCAGATGCTCCAGGAGCGTGGCGACAAGGTGGCTGCAATGATTGAGCTGGACGTGCCGGAAGACGAGCTGATGAAGCGCCTGATCCTGCGCGGACAGCAGAGCGGACGTGCCGACGACAACGAGGAGACTATCAAGAAGCGCCTCGTGGTGTATCACTCCCAGACGCAGCCGCTCATCGAGTGGTACAAACAGGAGGGCATCCACTATCACATCAACGGCCTGGGCGAACTCGACCGCATCTTCGCAGATATCTGCGCTGTGATGGATAGGATTTGAATTGCTTAAAAGAGAATGGAGAGCAACTTCGTAGACTACGTGAAGATCCTGTGCCGCTCTGGGAAGGGCGGCAAGGGGAGCATGCACTTGAAGCACGTGAAGTACAACCCCAACGGCGGTCCCGACGGTGGGGATGGCGGTAAGGGTGGCAGCATCATCCTGCGCGGCAACCATAATTACTGGACACTGCTGCACCTGAAGTACGAGCGTCATATCTTTGCCGAACACGGTGGCAACGGCGGCAAGGACAAGTGTCATGGTACCGACGGCAAGGACGTGTATATCGACGTGCCCTGTGGCACCGTGGTCTATAATGCCGAGACGGGAAAATATATATGTGATGTCACCTACGACGGCCAAGAGGTACTGCTGCTGAAGGGCGGACGTGGCGGACTGGGGAACTTCCAGTTCCGTAGTGCCACGAATCAGGCGCCTCGCTATGCGCAACCAGGAGAACCCATGCAGGAGATGACCATTATCCTCGAACTGAAGCTCCTTGCTGATGTCGGCCTCGTGGGATTCCCCAATGCCGGCAAGTCGACGCTGGTGTCGGCACTCTCGAATGCCCGTCCGAAGATTGCCAACTATCCCTTCACCACGATGGAACCCTCGCTGGGCATCGTGGGCTATCGCGACAACAAGTCATTCGTGATGGCCGATATCCCCGGCATTATCGAGGGAGCCTCGGAAGGCAAGGGTCTCGGACTGCGGTTCCTCCGCCATATCGAGCGCAACTCCCTGTTGCTCTTCATGGTGCCTGGCGATACCGATGACATCAAGCGCGAATACGACATCCTGCTCAACGAGCTGCGGCAGTTCAATCCCGAGATGCTCGACAAGCACCGTGTGCTGGCTGTGACGAAGTGTGACCTCCTTGACGACGAACTGATAGAGATGCTCCGTGAGACATTGCCCGGGGATCTGCCTGTAGTCTTCATCTCAGCAGTGACGGGCTTCGGACTGGAGGAACTGAAGGATGTTCTTTGGCGCGAGTTGAACGCAGAAAGCAATAAGTTGACGGCTGTAATGGCAGAGGATACACTTGTGCACCGCGACAAGGACATGAGCCGCTTTGCCGAGGAAATGGCCGATGAGGGCGAAGACGAAGATATCGAATACATCGATGAGGACGAGATAGAGGAGCTTGATGACTTCGAGTACGATGACGAAGAGGTGAAATGACGAATGTTGTTAATCTTTACCAATTTTAAAAAAAGTTCCGATTTTGTAACTCCATTTCGAATCTTTTGCGTATATTTGCAGCGAAATTTCAACCATTCGGTCTCAGACCGATAATTAATTAATTAAAACAGTTCTAATTTTATGCAGAAAAGATTGTTTTTGCTGGTTGTTACACTGTTGACACTCTCGTTGACAGCTGTAGCACAAATTACCACTTCCAGCATGGCTGGTAAGGTGACTTTCGACGATGCTAACGGCGAGGAAGTCATTGGTGCTACTGTTGTAGCTTTGCATGAGCCGTCTGGTACTCGTTACACAGCCGTAACGAATGTCTCTGGTCTGTTCAGCATTCAGGGTATGCGTACTGGTGGCCCTTATGAGGTAACTGTTACCTATATCGGTTACCAGCCAAGGGTTGTCAAGGGAATAACCCTCCAGTTGGCAGAGACTTACAATCTGGCAGTGTCGATTTCTGAGGACGCTACTCAGCTGACTGAGGTAGTGGTCAGCGGAAAGGCTTCGAAGTTTGCTGCCGAGAAGACTGGTGCCTCCACCAACATCACCAGCACTCAGATTACCAATATGCCGACGGTGTCGCGTAGCATTACCGACTTCACCCGTCTCTCTCCTTACGGAGGTAACGGCATGAGCTTCGCTGGTAGTGACGGTCGTCTTGGTAACTTTACCGTTGACGGTGCCAACTTCAACAATAACTTCGGTCTGAGTAGTGGCCTGCCTGGCGGTGGCAATCCTATTTCTATCGATGCCATTGAGGAAATGCAGGTGGTGATCTCTCCCTTCGATGTCCGTCAGACCAACTTCATCGGTGGTGGTGTGAACGCCATCACGAAGTCGGGTACGAACACCTTCAAGGGTAGTGCTTACATCTATCACAAGAATGAGAACATGCAGGGTGACGCTATCGACAGAGAGCAGATCAGCGGTGCCCGCAACAAGGACCAGAACACTATCTACGGTTTCACCCTGGGTGGCCCGATCATCAAGAACAAGTTGTTCTTCTTCGTGAGCGGTGAACTGGAGAACACTCCGAAAGTCGTGAACCGCTGGCGTGCTTGCGACGAGGATAATCCTGCCGATCCTGACAACTATATCAGCCGCACCACAGCTGCCGATATGCAGACGGTGAAAGACTTCGTCAGCAAGAAGTACGGCTATGATACTGGTTCTTATACCGACTACCCCGCAGAGGATACCAATAAGAAGTTGTTGGTGCGCTTAGACTGGAACATCACCGACCGCCATCATCTGGCTCTGCGCTATAACTACACGAAGAATACCGACTGGCGCTCTACCAACGCTTCCTCTATGGACGGTGGCTCGCGTATGCCTAACGGTCGTCTGTCGAAGTCTTCGATGGCTTTTGCCAACTCTCTCTACTCTCAGGATAACAACGTCAATTCGTTCACGCTCGACTT